>JAISVE010000153.1 GCA_031271725.1 Bacteroidales bacterium | reverse complement strand
TTAAAGCAAATATTAAGACCGGCAAAAGTATCGGAATTTATAAGCGAAAAACGACCGGCAATAATTCTATTTGCCCCACTAAAACCAACACTTTGTTCGGAACTGCCGTCATCAAAAGCATATTCACGTCCGAATTTTTGTTTAATTACAGCCGTATCGTTAGTTGTAATAAAGTCTGTTTCTATACCTGATTTTAACACGTGTGTTATCTCATATTCTTTTTCACTTGTACTGTTTGCAACATCGCTGAAAAGATATGTCTGCGGTCTGACGGAAATATCGGGATTTGTGCTGTAACCGTTGATTCCGTAGGGAAAGATATTAGCACTTGCTTCACCTGTTTGCGGCTCTCTCGAAACCACTGTGTCTGTTGCAAGATCTTTAATTGAACGATAATAACGACAACTTTGCGCACTTACACCCAAATTTGTTATTTTTATCGGTAATGTATTTTTTATTATAGACGGATCAAGTTGATTGTAGGGAACTTGAGTATATCCGGTTAAGAATGTCTGCGGCACTTCAACAAATCCGATGTCATTAAAATTTTTATCGCTTTTTGTTCTATTCGCATCCAAATATACATAATCAATATGCCACTGTCCACCGGCTGTATTCAGGTTAGAGTTTATAGAGGAATATGCCTTAATGCGAAATCGGAACTCCTTTGTAAAAAAACCTGTATGGTTTATTGGAATAACGGCTCTATTGAAAAAATTCTTTTGCTGTTGAGGATATTGCGTACTATCGCAAATAGGACACATTTGTTTTAGCGACATGCCTGTGCTTTCCCACAGAGGCATCCATGTTTTAAGTCCACCGTTATAACATTCTACAATAAGTCGGTCTTCGGTAGCCGGAACATAGCCTATCTGCCCACCGCTCCAAGAGTTGCCAATGCCGCCACCGGGCTGAAAGTAAAAACTTAATATTATGGAATCGGCAGCCGAAAGTGCTTTTGGATACGGATAAAAAATTGAGTCAAGGCGAACAGTTCCGGAAGTTAAAATGTCTGCTTCAAATGCTCCGCCGCTGCTCGGAGCATGAGAGTAAATTTTACCATTTTCGTCTAAGGCATCAAAAGTTGCAACTCCTATTGTCGGAGGGTGTATGCCATAAGTCCGGTTTATAAAAACATTATTGTCGCTCCATTTATTAGGATTTGGGTATGGGCCAATACTTGAAAAATCGTCTATAAATGGTAGGTTCAAAACAGTGTCTTGCACTTTGGCTTTTGCTCTTTTGCTTTTGTCTATATTGCTTAGTTGCTGATTGAAAGACAGCGGACGAAATTCAGGCATTGCTTTCACTACCGTTATTTGCAACGATAGTATGATTATAAATAATATGTTTTTTTTCATACAAATAATTTTAATATAAGGCGGTATGGAAGTCGCATGCTTAATCTAACCGCTTTGATGAACGTCGTGTTAATGCTCGTTTCATTTCCGAAGTATTTACAGTAAATCTAAGGGCATCTCGTTTTCAGACTCACTATTGCTGCCGATACCTGAGCCCACATCAAGAGTGATTACCGAACCATGCGGGAGTTTTTCGCCCGGGGCGATTTTTACACCTTTGTAATATTGTTCTACAACGGCTTTCCCGATTGAGGGAACGGTATTAACTCTGCCTATTTTAATGTTGTATGTTTCCAAAAGTGATTTTGCCTGTCGCAAAGACAGGTCTTTTAAATTAGGCATCTTAACGTATGGCGGGGTTGATGCGGCAACAGTAACGTAGAATTTTCTGCCTTGCTTTACGAATGAGCCGGCTTCCGGTGATTGCGCTATTACTGTTCCGATTTTTGCATTTTTTTTAAAAACGGAATCACGCACTATATATTGGAAATCAAATTTTGATGTTTGACCTGCGAGCTCTTCTATTGTGTAACCGCTCATGTCCGGCACTTTTATTTTTTCACCGTGACGTGTTGTTATGCGCAGCATAAAAATTGTGATGAAGACCAAAAGCAATGTGATGATAAACATTATCAACATTTGCATCCAAAAGTCAAATCTTAAAATATATTTTCTTAATCTCATAGTTATTGTTTGTTCGCTCCGCAAAATTATATCAACACGAAGATGACGGCGGGGCTCGCGTAATTTTGTTATTTTGCGTCGAGCCAATTGTCGGCAGTTTTTATATCTACTTCTATCGGCACATTTAGCCTGCCGCCTGCCTCTTTCATTTTAGTACTCACTATCTCTTTCACTTTCTCAAGTTCATCTTTTTTCACATTAAAAACAAGTTCGTCATGCACTTGTAGAAGCATTTTCGATTTCAAATTTTCATCTCTAAAACATTTATCTATTGCAACCATTGCCACTTTTAACATATCTGCCGATGTTCCCTGTATCGGGGCGTTTATTGCGTTGCGTTCGGCGGCGGCACGCACTGTGCCGTTTGACGAATTTACGTTCGGTGTATAGCGGCGGCGACCCCACAATGTTGTAACATAGCCTTGGGATTTTGCGTCTATAATTGTTTGTTCCAAAAAGTTTTTAAGCGTAGAATATTTTTCAAAGTAACGACTGATAATATCGGCGGCGATGCGATTGCCGATGCCAAGACGATCTGCAAGACCATGCGCCGACATTCCGTAAACGATACCAAAGTTAACAGCTTTTGCGCTCCTGCGCATTTCGCTTGACACATCGTCAAACGCTACGCCAAAAATATTTGCCGCCGTAGCCGTATAAATATCATGTCCTGCTGCAAAGTCTGCCAACATTGTGGGGTCGCCGCTCATAGCGGCAACTATGCGTAATTCTATTTGCGAGTAATCGGCAGAAAGGAGTAGGTCTTCGGGATTGTCGGCAACAAATGCCCTGCGTATCTCTCTACCTAAATCAGTACGTATGGGTATGTTTTGCAAGTTTGGATTTGTTGAACTTAAACGCCCTGTTGCCGTTACGGTTTGTTGGTAAGTTGTGTGGATGCGGCTGTTTTTATCTACAAGCAACGGAAGTGCATCCGCGTAAGTTGATTTTAATTTTACGAGTTTGCGATATTGCAATACAAGTGGAATTATTTCGTGGTTGCTGTGGTATTTTTCAAGAACATCTTCTGCGGTGCTGTATTGTTTGCTTGCTTTTGTATGCTTTACTTTTTCGGCTATTTTTAATTCTTCAAAAAGCACAACTCCAAGTTGTTTTGGTGAGCCGATATTGAATTCTTTCCCCACCAATAAATATATTTTTTTTTCTATGTCTGATATTTGATTTTCCAAGTTTTTGCTAAACTGTTTCAATTGTTCTACGTCTAACTTTATTCCCTCCTGTTCCATTCGGAAAAGCACCCAAACAAGCGGCATTTCTACATTGTAAAAATAGTCTTCCAAATTTTGTTCTTTTAAAAGTTGCTTTAGTTTATCAATGTCATTTATGTTAAGATTTCTTGCGGGGGCTTCGGGATTGAGCACGTATGCTGCTATGCGAAGATCAAAGTATTTTTCCTCTTGCTCTACGGAAATGGGCTTTTGCTTGTACAAATATTCTTTAAGGTTGGTGATTACAAGTTCATCGCCATGTTGTACAGGCTTTTCCAAAGCAGGCTGCTGCGGATTGTCATCCAATTCGGAAAACAAGTCCGGAGTTGTTGCTACGGGTATTTGCACTTTGGCAGCCGGTGTTTTAGCAGAAAATTTTCCGTTATAAAAATCCAACAAACGCGCACCGAAATTCACCATTTCCAATTCTTTCAAGATTTCTTTTGTTTCCTCCATATTCGGTGGACACAAATGCAAATCTTCCTCATTAAATTCTACCGGAACATCTAATATAATTGTTGCGAGAGAACGCGAATCAAATGCCTGTTGTTTGTTATCTTCTATTTTTTTACGCAGTTTTTCGTTTTCTATTTCCGCTGTGTGCGCGTAAAGATTGTCCATGTTGTCAAACTGCTCCAAAAGTTTGCGTGCCGTAACCTCGCCTATCCCCGGAACACCGGGAATATTGTCGGAAGAATCACCCCATAAACCGAGCAAGTCAATTACCTGTTCCGTTCGCTTTATGCCGAATTTTTCGCACACTTCTTTTTCACCCAAAATCTCAAAACCTGTTCCTGTGCGCAGTGGCTTGTACATAAAAACTTTTCCGTTTACAAGCTGTCCAAAATCCTTGTCGGGCGTAACCATATAAACCACATATTCTTCCTTTGAAGCTTTTACGGACAGCGTTCCGATAATATCGTCTGCTTCGTAACCTTCTTTGCAAAGTACCGGTATGCGAAGTGCTTTCAGTAGGTCTTTTATATACGGAAGCGCACTTGCAATTTCTTCAGGCATACTTTGACGGTTTGCCTTATAGTCTGCAAATTGAATATGTCTTGTGGTTGGGGCTTGCATATCGAAAGCAACGCCTATATG
>JAISVE010000139.1 GCA_031271725.1 Bacteroidales bacterium | reverse complement strand
TATTTTTCCTCATATTCCGGATAGACGGCATAGGTTATTGTTTCGTTATGACCGAGTGTTTTCCATACTTCCTCTGCAATATGGGGTGCAAAAGGTGAGAGCATAATTGTTACCGGCTCCAATATGGAAGGCTTGCGGCAGTTGAGGTCTGACAACTCATTCACTGCTATCATAAAGGCACTTACCGCTGTGTTGAATGACATTCTGTTTATATCTTCCTCTATCTTGCGAATTAAATTGTGGAGGATTTTCAGTTCTTCCGGAGTGGCAGGTGTTTGGTCAAAGTCAGCAACGGTTTCGGTGTTTTCAACATTGCCGTCATCTCCCATCACAAGCCTCCAATATTTTCTCAAAAACCTAAATACACCTTCTATTCCCTTTGTGTCCCAAGGTTTGCTTTGCTCAAGAGGACCCAAAAACATTTCGTACATACGCAGAGTGTCCGCCCCATATCTGTCGATAATCTCATCCGGATTCTGCACATTGTACATCGACTTCGACATCTTTTCTATCTCATAACCGCAAATATAACGCCCGTCTTTTTCAGTTATGAACTCCGCATTTGAAAGGTCGCCCTGCCACTTTCTGAAACTTTCCATATCAAGCACATCGTTTTCTACAATGTGGATATCAACGTGCACCGAATCGGTAAATTGTTCTCTGTCGGTTATATTTTTTGACACAAAAACAGGTATATTTTCTTTGAGATTTTCCCCGAAAACCAAGGCAGTTCCGCCTGCCTCCAAGTATTCGTTATATGCCTTGCGATTCAAGCGATACACAAAACTGCTGCGCCCCTGTATCATTCCCTGGTTTATCATTTTTCTAAAAGGCTCATCGCTTACAATAATTCCCAAATCGTAAAGAAATTTATTCCAGAAACGCGAGTATATAAGGTGTCCAGTTGCGTGTTCCGCACCGCCCATATACAAATCAACTTCTTTCCAATATTCATCTGCTTCGCGCGACACAAGTGCTTCGCCGTTGTGCGGATCCATATAGCGCAAGTAATATGCGCTTGAACCTGCAAAGCCCGGCATTGTTGATGTTTCCAACTGATAGCCCTCGCCGGTTTTCCAGTTTTCTGCACGAGCAAGCGGCGGCTCACCTTTTTCCGTGGGCAGATATTTATCCACTTCGGGAAGTTCTAAAGGCAGTTCGCTTTCGTTGAGTGCGTAGGGCATTCCGTCCTTGTAGTATATCGGAAACGGCTCGCCCCAATAACGCTGGCGACTAAAGATAGCATCGCGCAAACGATAGTTTATTTTCGGAGTGCCTATATTTTTTGCTTCAATCTGTTTTATTGCAGCGGCTATTGCGTCCTTTACTTTTAATCCGTTTAAGAAGTCCGAATTTATGAGCGTTCCATCCTTTGCTTCGTATGCCTCTTCCTCTATATTGCCTCCTGCAACTACTTCCGTTATCGGGAGCTTGAATTTTTTTGCAAAACGGTAGTCGCGACTGTCGTGTGCAGGCACTGCCATTATTGCACCACTGCCGTAGCCCATAAGCACATAATCGGAAATATAAACAGGAATGTTTTTATTTGTGAATGGGTGGATGACAGATGCGCCTGTAGACACTCCGGTAACTTTGTTTACTTCCTGCTGTCGCTCCCTCTCAGTGCGGTTTTTAGCCCGGGCAACATATTCTATTACTTCGGGCAATTGCTGTTCTGTTGATATTTTCAGTGCGAGTGGATGTTCGGGGCTTAATACCATAAAACTTACTCCGAAAATTGTGTCGGGGCGGGTTGTGAAAATTTCCAAAGTGTCTGCGGCGGCAGGCTGTGTTTCGTGTTGAACTTCGAGTTGCGCTTCAGGCTTCACGAATTTGAAATACATTGTTGCGCCTGTACTCTTACCAATCCAATTGCGCTGCATTTCCTTCATCGACTCAGTCCAGTCAAGCGTTTCCAAACCCTGCAAAAGCCGTTCCGCATAAGCAGTTATCCGCAACGACCATTGCTTCATCATTTTGCGTTCAACAGGATGTCCGCCACGCACAGAAAGTCCGTTTACAACTTCATCGTTGGCAAGCACCGTTCCGAGAGGCGCACACCAATTAACCGCAGTATCCGAAAGAAAAGCAAGGCGGTAATTCATCAACACTTCCTGCTTTTTTTGCTCACTGTATGAGCTCCACTCCTCCGCCGTAAAAGACAAATCTTTGCTTTGCGCTATATGTTGCGTGCTCTTTGTACCATACTGTGAAAACGCTTGTATAAGTTCTTCTATCGGGCGTGCCTGCTGCGCCTGATAGCAATAGTAACTGTTAAAGAGTTTTATAAAAACCCACTGTGTCCATTTGTAATATTCGGGAGAATTAGTGCGAACTTCCCTGTCCCAATCAAACGAAAAACCGATTCTGTCCAACTGTTCGCGATAGCGTGCAATATTTTTTTCCGTTGTTATTGCAGGATGTTGTCCTGTTTGAATCGCGTACTGCTCTGCCGGCAAACCGTAAGCATCGTAGCCCATAGGGTGCAATACGTTAAAACCTTTAAGGCGTTTGTAGCGCGCAAAAATATCGCTCGCAATATAGCCGAGCGGATGCCCCACGTGCAGTCCCGCTCCCGAAGGATAGGGAAACATATCAAGCACATAATATTTTGGCTTGCCGGAAATATTTTCGGTCTTAAAACTCTTGTTTTCTTTCCAGTATTCCTGCCAATAATTTTCTATCTTATTGTAATCGTAATTTCTTGCCATTAGTTTGCTTGTAAATTGCCATAAGTAGCGAAGTTACGATTAAATTGAGAATAATACAATGCCAAAACACTCTAATTTTATTCAACTTTCGTTCTATTTCCTCTATTGAGGGCAAAATAATGCAATAATGATAAATTGAGTTTTAATGTTTCAAGTATAAAAGGAGATTTTATAGGTTTTAAACAATATTAGATTTATATGATTTTTTCGTAATTTTATAGAATAATATTATAAGTCACTTATTATGGAATTATTTCAGGCAACAGTCCTTAAAAAATATCTAAAAAGCATTTCTTTTTCTAAAAATACTCTAATTTGTACGAGTCTATTTCGGTTTAGAAGAATCGGAATTTCCGATTTTTCAACTAAACAATAAAATGCAAACAGAACTACTATCACCGGCGGGAAATAAAGAGATTGCAATAGCAGCCGTCAATTGCGGAGCGGATGCCGTTTATATCGGTGCACCGCGCTTTGGCGCAAGGGCAGCGGTGGGCAATAGTATTACGGATATTGAGAGTGTTTGCAAGTATGCACATCGTTACGGGGTAAAGGTCTATGCTACGCTTAACACATTGTTGCTTGATGATAAGGAATTACAAGAGGCGCGGTGCATTGCGTTTGCCTTGTACGAGGCGGGTTGTGATGCGATTATTTTTCAAGATATGGCGTTGCTTGACACAGAACTTCCACCCATCCCTTTACACGCAAGTACGCAATGCGACAACAGCTCTATAGAGCGAGTGCTTTATTTGCAGGAAAAGGGCGTGCGGCGAGTAGTATTGCCGAGAGAATTTTCACTCGCACAAATAAGGGAAGTCAGGGAAACGACATTGCAGGCAGCTGAGAGAACTAACGATAGGGCATCTCTAAAAACTCAAAGGTTGAGGCGCACGAGCGAAGGAGTGAGGGAGCGTACTGAAGTACGTGACCGAGCTACAAGCGATGTGCAACGAAAAGATTTGAGGAATTTAGAGATGCCTATCGAACTTGAGGCATTTATACACGGTGCATTATGCGTCTGCTACAGCGGACGTTGCTATATGAGCGAATATCTCACTGGCAGAAGTGCCAACAGAGGCGAGTGTTCACAGCCCTGCCGAAGTTATTACAATCTTATAGATAGCGAAGGCAATGTGTTGATAAAAGATAAACATCTACTTTCATTAAAGGATTTATCTCTTGCCGACCACTTGCTTGAACTTGCAAATGCAGGTGTAATGTCATTTAAGATTGAGGGAAGATTAAAAGATATTGACTACGTTAAAAATGTTACTGCATTTTATCGCAAACGCATAGACTC
>JAISVE010000136.1 GCA_031271725.1 Bacteroidales bacterium | reverse complement strand
GTAGTAAAAAAATATAATTTTTGGGACAAAAAAGCCTCCGAAACAATCTCTTTGGGCTTTTACCGCAAGGATTACACTGATAAAATCTTTACATATACCGGCAATCGTCTTATTAAAGTGCTTATCGGGCAAAGACGTACAGGCAAAAGCTATATTTTGCGCCAATTGGCAAATAAGTTGATAGATAGTGGTATAGATGGAAAAAATATTCTTTACATAAACAAAGAATATATAGAATTTGATTTTATTGCCAATAACTCTGACCTTGATGCTTTTGTGAAGTTTTATAAAAAACAGCTTGGCATTTCGGGGAAGGTTTGTATTTTTATTGATGAAATTCAAAATATTATTGGCTGGGAACATTTTGTGAATTCTTATTCTCAAGATTTTGTAGATGAATATGAAATTTTTATTTCTGGCTCAAATTCAACTCTGCTTTCGGGTGAATTGGCAAGCCTGCTTTCAGGGCGTTATGTTGAGTTTGAGATATTTCCGTTTAGTTTTTCCGAATATTCAGGCATTTTAGAGAAAGAAAAAACAAAACAAAATTTTATTGAATATATGGAAAGCGGCGGCTTGCCCGAACTTTTCAATTTACAGAATGATGAAATCAAACGGAATTATGTTTCAGCAATAAAAAATACTGTTTTCTTACGTGATATTATTGAGCGTTACAGCATAAAGGAGCCGAAATTGTTGGAAGATATTTTTGTGTTTTTAGTAAACAATGCCGCAAATTTAATTTCAATAACAAGCATTGTGAATTATTTCAAAAATTTGGGCAGGAAAACCACTTATGACACAGTTTCCGCTTATATAAATTATATGGAAAACTCTTTTTTGATACATAAGTCGGAACGCTATGACATTAGAGGAAAAGACACAATTTCAGGAAACTGCAAATATTACATTAATGATTTAGCATATAAAAACTATCTCTATACCGGCTTTGGTTACGGTGTTGGCTATAAGTTAGAAAATCTTGTATATCTCACCTTAAAACGCGCTGGTTTCAAGGTTTATACAGGAGTTTTTCGAGATAAGGAAGTTGATTTTGTTGCATTGAAAGACGACAGAGTTTTGTATGTGCAAGCAAGTTATTTAATGTTTGATGAAAAAACTATCGAGCGAGAATACCTGCCACTCGAACTAATTTCCGATAATTACGAAAAAATTGTGGTTTCGCTTGACGACACAAAATTTCCACAAAGAAACGGCATAAAACACGAGCAAATTTGGAATTTCAATTATGGCAAATAAGACGGGCACGGGCACAGAAAGCCCGCTAATGAAACAATATCACGAAATTAAGGCACAGCATCCGGACACCATTTTACTTTTTCGTGTCGGCGATTTCTATGAAACGTTTGGAGAAGATGCCGTAAAAACAGCCAAAGCCTTAAACATTGTTCTTACTTCCCGCTCGTCAGGTTACATGAACGAACTTGCACTTGCAGGTTTTCCGTATCATGCACTTGACACCTATTTACACAAACTCGTCAAAGCCTGCGGCAAAGTTGCAATCTGCGAACAGCTTGAAGACCCCAAGGCTACTAAAAAATTAGTTAAACGCGGGGTGACGGAAGTAATTACGCCCGGCGTTTTATTGTCCGACAAAATGCTTGAAGCAGGGAAGAACAACTTCTTGTGCGCCTTGCATTTCGCCGGCGGTTCAGGCTCAAACTCAAGCCAAGGCTCCACAGGCTCCGGCTCCGAAAGCATTATCGGCGTTGCGTTTTTAGACATCAGCACCGGCGAATTCTTCTGCGGACAAGGCAATCCCGCTTTTGTAAAAAACCGCATAGACCGCTACAAACCCGGCGAAATTCTGATAGACAGGCAGGCAGAACTGCTGTTCAGCCAATTATGCGTAGAAGATAGCCCCGTAACCCGCCTCGAAGAATGGGTTTTCAAAGGCAATTATGCAGAAGAACTGATGCTCAAACACTTCGGCGTGGCATCATTAAAAGGCTTCGGCATAGACAAACAACCGCAAGGCATAGTGGCGGCGGGCGCAGCCCTGCATTATCTCGGCGTCACACAACACGAAAACCTTCAACACATAACAACCGTAAAACTCATAGCCAACAGCGGTTTCATGTGGTTAGACAGCCTCACAGCCCGCAACTTAAACCTTTTTGAGCCCGAAGAAACATCGCTCTACAACATCCTCAATAAAACTTCAACCCCAATGGGAGCGCGGCTGCTGCGCAGATACATGCTCTTTCCGCTGCTCAATGCGGCACAACTGCAGGAACGTTATAACTTTGTTGATTTCTTCCTGCAAGACAAAGAAACCGCAGGATTGCTGTCGGAAAAATTCGCCGCTTTCGGCGACCTCGAACGCCTTGTATCAAAAATAGCCACTCTACGCGCAACCCCGCGTGAAATGCGGCATCTCGGCAAAGTGCTCGGCGACATCAGGCAACTCAGAAGCGAATTAAAAAACGTAGAATTTTTAAGTAAATGGGTAGATAATTTAAGCCCCTGTGCAGACTTGCGCAGCATGATAGAGAAAACCATTGCGCCCGATCCTGCCGCCAATCCCGCAAAAGGACAGGTTATTGCGAAAGGGATTGATGAAGAACTTGACCGTCTGCGCGAAATCGCCTTTTCAGGCAAAGACTACCTTGCGCGCCTCCAACAGAGAGAAGCGGAAATCACAGGCATAACATCACTCAAACTCGGCTTTAACAACGTTTTCGGTTACTACCTTGAAGTTACAAACGCCCACAAAGACAAAGTGCCCGCCGACTGGATACGCAAACAAACTACTACAAATGCCGAAAGATACATCACGGAAGACTTGAAAAAATACGAACAGGAAGTACTCTCGGCGCAGGAAAAAATAGTAGCGATAGAGGAAAAAATATACCAGAATTTATTACAGCAAACACGCGAACAAGTTGGCGCAATTCAACAAAATGCACAGGCAATAGCAAGAGTTGATGTCTTGCTCTCTTTCGCCATTATTGCGGAAGAAAACAGATACACTTGCCCCACTATAATACAGAATAACAGTGAATTAAAAAATAACGACAGTAACTCGAAACGTAGTGACGCTTCGGCTTCAAACTCAATTCCCGCCCCCGATTTTGGAACAGCGGCAACTACGATAATTTCCATAGAAGAAGGACGTCATCCAATAATAGAAATGTTTTTGCCACAGGGTGAAAAATATATTCCGAACAACATTTATTTAGACAGCGAAAAACAGCAAATTTTAATGATTACAGGACCGAACATGTCCGGTAAATCGGCAGTGCTGAGACAAACCGCAATAATCACATACATGGCTCAAATCGGCAGTTATGTTCCCGCCACCGCCGCCCGCCTGTCGCTTATCGACAAAATATTTACCCGCGTAGGAGCAAGCGACAACCTTGCAGCAGGCGAAAGCACCTTTATGACCGAAATGAACGAAGCAGCAAACATCCTCAACAACGCCACCTCGCAATCACTTGTGCTGCTGGACGAAATAGGGCGGGGAACAAGCACTTATGATGGCATCTCCATAGCCTGGGCTATTGCAGAATACCTGCACCAAAACGAACAAAGCCGCCCCCTCGTGCTCTTCGCCACCCACTACCACGAACTAAACGAAATGGAAAGCACCTTTACCCGCATAAAAAACTACCACGTAGCCACAAAAGAAGCAGACGGACGCATAATCTTCCTGCGAAAATTAGTCGCAGGCGGCTCCGGACACAGCTTCGGCATACACGTAGCACAAATGGCAGGAATGCCGCAACAAGTAGTCGCTCGAGCAAGCGAAGTCCTGCAACAACTGGAAGACGGAAGAAGTGGGCGTGCCCCTGCTGCGCAGGGTCGGGCTTTCACTGCAAGTCCTCGCTCGCTAACGCTCGCTGCGGGCTTTCCGCTCAATCCCTCACGCGAGCCCCACGCACAGCCCGCGCCCGCCTCCGCACAAGCCGGCGCCCAACCTCCCGCCCAATCCCCCGCTGTTGCCCCCGCACTTCCCCCCACAGCCCTCCCAACAGCCCTCCCCACTGCCGCGGACTTGCAGTCCGCGCCCCCGCCTGCCCGCCCTGCGCCTGCCTCCCCACAAGCCCCCGCACAGCCCCCTACCTATCAACTCTCCCTCTTCCAACTCACCGACATAGACGACAACCTCAAGCGCATAAAAAACGAACTCCAGGAAATAGACATCAACTCCCTTTCTCCGTTGGAGGCTTTGAATAAACTCAACGAAATCAAAAACCTGTTGTAAGGGCTAAATTCTTCAAATATTTTCGTTGCACTTCACTTATGGCTCGGTCACGTACTTTAGTACGCTCCCTCGCCCTTGCGTTCGTGCGCCTCAATCTTTGAATTTTTAGCCCTTACAACCCCTTGGCAAAGGGCAGAATTTGCCTTTGGCACGCTTTTTAATATATTGCATAAACAGTAACATTTAATAATTACTACAATGGCAAAAAAAATCAAATTACGTGGTGAAGAGTTATTAAAATACGGTCGTGAGGTAAATGAAGAGACCGATAGAATTTTAGGTCAAAGATTACCGAAGCCGAGCTATGAAGAGGAACAGGCTCAGGCAAAGGCGCACGCAGCGGCTCAAAAGGCGAAAGAATCTGCAAAAAATGTACTGTTTGTAATCTTTCTTTTGATTATACTATTTATAATTTTTATGTAAAAACGACTTCTTCGGAAAATCTCTACACTACCGTAGAACTCGGCAACAATATCTTCCAACTCCTTTATTTCACTATCAATTTTATTGAACTGCCGCCCTCACCCCCTCCCTCTGCCCCCACCAACCAAAATGTTCCGAAAAATCAAAATATTCTGATTTTTCGGAACATTTTAGTATTCGCAATAATGTTTACGAAACGTAAAATATGCCAAATATTGCAGGTTTCCGCAACTCACAACCCCACAAAAAAGGCGGCACTGACAAGTGCCGCCTTTTTACGTCTATCGCTTTAGGCTTATCGCCCAAGGCTTATCAAAGCTTATCGCCTCAGGTCTATCGCCAAAAGCTATCCTTTCACGAACTTCTTTGTAACAACAACACCTTTACTATCGGTAACCCTTATGAAGTAGATACCGTTTGCAAGATTTGCTACGTTTATAGTTGTGATGTTTTTGATTCCTTGTTTTTCAGTAACAAGAGCACCGAAAGAATTATAAACTTTAACGGA
>JAISVE010000104.1 GCA_031271725.1 Bacteroidales bacterium | reverse complement strand
ATTTTTTGTGAAACACGACCTTCAGCATTTACAACACTTACTATATACAAGCCTGCAGGTAAGGATTGCAGAGATATTCCAACTGTATGGGAGTTGGGAGTTTTTTGAGTTACCAACCTACCGAGCATATTGTAAATACTCACATTTTTTATCGGACTGCTGCTTTTCACCCTCACTTCATTAAGCAAAACACTGTAAAAAATATCTACACTGTTTGACTTGTCAAGAATTTCGCTTGCTGTTATGATTGGATTTAGAAAAGTAAGCATAGCAACATTCTCGTAAGTATAGTCGGAAATGTTGCCATTAGAGTCCTCAACAAAAATATTGTCTTCATCAAACATTATTTTTGCAACATTGTCTAAACTGAATGACTCAGTCGGAGAACTTGTACGAACTACATTCAAATAGTCCTGAGCGTAAGCAGGAGACAGCAACAGCCAAGCCATCGACACAAAGAATAAAAATTTTAATTTTTGCATAATATTTTTGTTTTATATAATAATTCGCAAAGATACTAATTTTAAGAATTCAGGATTACCTCGGATCTTTTAACTCATCAAGCTTAACGGGCTCGTAGAGCCTTACCGGTTGCACTAAAACAGTAGTGTTGCCGTTAAAATCACTGCCGTATATTTTAAGGGTGTAAATACATTCGGGATCTTCCAAAAGACATATTCCATTATTGTTGATTACACTGTACGGCGATAATGCTGCATCTTCGGGAAAAACCCAAGATTTTTCCATCTTCTTTTTATACTGTTTTTGAAATTCGCTGTCTGTGTGAAGCGATACTTTTGAATAGTTTGAGAGAGGAAACGAGTCTAAGGAATAATAAGCGAGAGTGTCGTTATCCATCATAAAACAGAGGCGGTAAAGCCCATAGTTAAAGGGCAAATTATTTACAGTGTCAAGTGCGGAAATACCAAAAGCGTAATGTCCTGAACTCAGATGAAGAGTGTCGAGAAATATTGCAGACGCTGTAAACTCTGCAAACTCCTGAAACCCCGCCGGCTCTGCGGTCTGAGGCATAGACAAAAGCTGAGACACAGGCACAGGCAAATACGAAATCTGTCTTGATGAAATACCATATACGCCGAGATAGTAAAACTTCGGCGCAACATCATCCGTTACAGGAAAATATTTCTGCGGATTATAGAGCATAATTTTATCTGCGGGCGTTTGATAATGCGAACGGATTTCAAGGTGCAAATGCGGTCCCGAACTGCTGCCGCTATTGCCGGCTACAGCAACTTTCTGTTTTCTTTTAACAGGAATATCAAGATTTATAAGATTGGCAGTTTTGCTTCCCGAGTGACGCATATCCTTACGCAATAATTTTTCAACATTTCTGTTAAATTTTTTGAGATGCGCATAAACGCTCTGATAGCCGTTATCATACTGGATATACAAAGCCTTGCCGTAACCTTTTTCACTAACACTTGCACGCACAATCTTCCCTTTTTCCATTGCATATAAAGAATAACCTTCCTTTTGATTTGTGCGGTAATCAACCCCACCGTGAAAATGGTCACTGCGCAATTCGCAAAAACTTCCTGCCGGCTCAGGCTTTAATTTTAACGGAAAATAAAATTTTGACCCTTGCAATTTTTGCGCTTTAGCAAAGAACACTGCACCAAGCACCAATAAAATCGCTACACACAAAATAACTACTCGTTTCATAAATTTTTTAATTCTTTATTTTTCCTCGCACGCTTTAATATTTTTGATTTCGGATTTCTATGTGCGATTTTTTCCATTAACACAAGTGCCGTTGCAAAGTCATTTTTTTGTATTGACAGCAACAACCATTTCTCCATTATCGAAACTTCGTTAGCCTGTTCCAAACGGCGCATCAACGGCTTAAAGTTTGATACATATTCCGAAAAAAATCCCTTCATATACAGCGAATCTGCGCGCAGCCATTTTTCGATAAAAGCAAATGTATCGCCGTCCCTTAAATTTTCAAATGCCGTTCTTTTCAAAGAATAATATATCTGCGCACTGTCGCCGATTCTTATATGCTGCACTAAAAATGTTGTATCCGAAAAACAACTTTCTGCCCTGATTTCTTCACGCAAACGTTTTAATCCCTGCAAGCCTTCATCAAGTTTTCCATCCTTCATCATGCGTACATATTTTTTTTCATCCGACACCACCGATAAAGAAAACTGCCTGCATAAAATTTCATTTCTTTTGAACAGATAATTTGTAAATAACACCGTTATTGCTGCATCTGTTGAGGCGTCATAATTTTTGCAAAGTTGTATTGCCTGCATGTACAGGCTGTCGGCAGTATTAGCCTTACTATTCCAAAGTTGGTATTGTGCCTTATTCAGCAACTGTTCCGTTGCGTCTATAAGATTTGCTTTTGCCTCATTTTCGATTGATGCCTGCATTGCTTGCTGGGTGTGCGATGCTTGTGATGATTGGCGGGATTGCTGTGTTTGCGGATAGAGTTTGTATGCTCTCTCAAACAAGAAATGTGCAAGGTAAAACTTGCGTTCCAAGCGCAGCAGTCGGGCAGAATCAAGTATTCCTTCTATCTGTTTTTTTAATTGCGGAGTGAGGCGTTTATGTTGTTGAGATGGTGATGATGTGGCTGTAATGCTTGTTGCGGGCTTTGTGTTTTCTATTTCTGCTGTGATAATATTTGTTGATTGTTGAGGTATTGCTTCGGACAACGGCTCTGATGTTGCTGATGATGATGTTGCTGCCGGTACTGTCGGCTCGGGTGCTTTCGATGTTAATGCTTCTTGTGTCGTTTGTTCCGACTGCTGCTGCTGTTGTTTCGGGAAATTTTGTTCGCCTGTGTTTACATTTGCGGTTGTAGGTGTAACATTCGTTACAGTTCCGGCAGTTGTAACAGGAATTTCATCCGCCACTCCAGCTTCCACCGCTGCTCCTACTCCTGCTGTTTCTTCTACCATTTCCGCATCTGCAATAACAGCAACTTCAGGCGTATCACGCACAACAGACTCCTCAAACGCTGCCGGCGCAACCTCCACCACATAGCCTATCCTGCTATAAATACTGTCTATTTCCGACAAATAAAAATCTCTTTCATCATCATCCGACAGCGAAGCAAAAGCACGGTAGCGCGCAGCAATTGAAATCAAAATTTTCTTTGCAACATTATCACCTGCTATCTTTCCTGAATGTTCGGTATAATAGTCGTAGGCTTTAAGAGAATAATTTTGCGACATTTTCTCGAGCCCCCTGTGCAAAGCCTTTAATGCAACCGAAACATAAGAGTTGAAAATTCCGCTGTGAGCATCATTCAGAATTGATTTTTCCTTTTCCGCATCATAAGAAAAATTGCCGAAATATTTTTTCAATAAATTGTAAAGTTCCAATGTTTGCTGCTCATTCCCGCTGCTGTTAAGCTCATTCATTTCATCCATGCAACGCAGCCAAAGAGTATAAGTTATTTTTTGAATACTGTTCGAATGATATAAAAAATCTGCTGAAGATTTCCAAAAATAAAATAGTTTTTCCCAATCTGCAAGTGTGTGCTCAGCACCGCTGTTTTCAAGCATTATACGGATTTTTTCAACAACAGAAGGAATAAAAAATTTATTATAGAGCAATGATTTTTCAAGCAATTCCAAACGCTTATCACCTGTACCAAGCATTGCTTCTACATAATACAAACTGTCTATGCGTGAGCGCATAAAATCTATTGCAGCGCGCTTTTGAGCGATTATTACCCATTGTGTTTTTGATAGCAGTTTTCGTCTTTCGTAGCCGTCAAGTTTGCAATCCGAACTTGGAAGTACGGATAAGTGCTGCGTTGGTATTGCCCGCAATGTATCAGACAAAGTCGGCACAGCAAGAGCAGTGAAAGCAGTATCTTCTTCCAATGCCTCGCTTTGCCCATACGCCGCAACATTCAAGCAAACGAAGAACAAAAACACAACAAGATTTTTAATTGCCATACGCTTCAATAATCCTGCCCACAAGTTTGTGCCTTACAACATCGGCTGCGGTAAGATAGATAAAAGATATTTCAGGAATATTTTTTAGAATTTCGCATGCGTGCAACAGTCCTGACGGTTGATGTTTCGGCAAATCTATCTGCGTTACATCACCCGTTATAATAAATTTTGCTTCCTTGCCCATACGTGTCAGAAACATCTTCATTTGATTTTGCGTTGCATTCTGTGCTTCATCGAGAATAACGTAGGCATTGTTTAGAGTACGTCCGCGCATAAAGGCAAGTGGTGCTATTTCTATTGTCCCTTCTTCCAAATATTTTACCAATTTTTGATATGGTATCATGTCTTTAAGAGCATCGTAGAGCGGCTGCATATAGGGATCTAATTTCTCTTTCATATCACCCGGTAAGAAACCCAAATTTTCACCTGCCTCCACCGCCGGACGTGTCAAAATTATCCGCTTCACTTCTTTTTCTTTTAACGCTCTTACGGCAAGTGCCACTGCGGTGTATGTTTTGCCCGAGCCCGCAGGACCAATTGCAAAAACCATATCATGCTTTGCACTATCTCTTACAAGTTTGTTTTGATTATCTGTGCGTGACTTTATTATTTTTCCGTTTACACCTATCAGTATTGTTTGATTGTCTGATAATACTTCCTGTTCCGGCGCAACATTGCCGTTACCGTTTCCGTTATCACCGAATATTCCTTCCACATCCTTATCGCTTAAACGGTTAAAGCGGTCGTAATGGTAAAAAACAAGGTTGAATTTTTCCTCACAGTCTTTTACATCCTTTGTCCCGCCTTTAAGATGCAATTGATTTCCGCGCAAACTTATATGCACTAAGGGATAATGGTTTCTTATTCTGTACAGGCGTTCCTCGCCAGCTCCGAAAAGGTCTCTCGGATGAATTTCCTCAGGTATGTTTATATATGCTTCCATTTGTTATTTTACTTCATAAAATCAATTTGCTATTGCTCGTCTAACCGCAACTTTGTTTTATTATTGATATGCCGTCAGGAAGAACTTCAAATGTGGTTTCTTTATTCATAAATATTGCCTGCTGGCTTGGAATATGTCCTATCGGGGCGTTCATAGCCACAGGTATATTATGGGTTGACGTGTATTCTTGTATCATTTCCGCGAGCGATAACGGATATTTGCGTACGCCGCTTTTTATATCCGTAAACTGCCCTACTATTAAACCTGCTATCTGTTCAAAACATCCACCCTGCTTGAGATTTTGCAACATTCTATCTATGTGGTAGTCCATCTCATTAAGGTCTTCTATCAATAAAATTTTTCCTTTGAAATCAATGTCCGCAGGCGTTCCTCTTAAACTGTACAGCAGCGATAAATTACCGCCAACAACTTGTGCTATAACCTTGCCTGTGTTGAAAAAACTGCCTGTGCCATTCTCACTGTCTGCGCTATTCCACTCAAAATCCACCCTGCCCTCAAACAACGCCTTATATAAAGAGAGTAAAGAAATGTCGTTTAAGTTTCCGTTTGAGCAAACAGGATAATTTTGCGGCATTGCCGAATGTAGTGAGGCTATTCCAAATTGTCCGAACTGTTCCAATTGCGAAAGACGCGAATGAAAAACGGTAATATCGCTAAAACCGACTAACAATTTTGGATAGCGTTCAAGTGCGGAAAAATCAAGCGCATCAATAATTCTTGCAGCACCATATCCACCGCGCGAAAAGATTATCGCTTTTGCCTGCGGGTGGTTTATTGCCCATTGCACATCTTCAAGACGTGCATTATCATTGCCCGCAAATATGCCATACTCATCAAGTGTGTGTTCGCCCATAAGCACTTCCAAACCCCAAGAAGAAAGAACGTCTTGCGCATTTACAAGACGTTCTTTTTCTATACAACCTGATGACGAAACGATTATTACAGTATCGCCTGCTTTTAATGTCATATTATTTTCAATCACTACATCAAAAACTTCTAAAAATAGTTAGATACAAGGCGCGCGAGCGAGGGGTGAGGGAGCGTACTAAAGTACGTGACCGAACAACGAGCGAAGCGCAACGCAGTAGATGACTATTTTTAGGAGTTTTTTTAAGGGTTAACCTTAATCAACTCAACTTCAAAAATCAAAGTTGCTCCGCCGGGAATTTGTCCGCCCGCACCTCTATCTCCATAAGCGAGATCGGAGGGAATGTAGAAAATATACTTTGAACCTTCGGTCATAAGTTGCACACCTTCTGTCCAACCTGCTATTACCTGATTAAGACCGAAAGTTATCGGCTCACCACGCTGTATCGAAGAATCAAAGATTGTTCCATCAAGCAATTTACCTTCGTAATGTACCTGTACTTTATCGGTAGCAACCGGCTTTGCACCTTTGCCCTGTACAAGCACTTTGTACTGCAGACCGCTCGCAGTTGTTTTAACATCTTTCTCTTTTGCATTCTTGGCAAGAAATTCTTCGCCTGCTTTTTTGTTTGCAGCCAACTGTTCACCGCCTGCTGCCTGTTGCTGCGCCTGTTGCGAAGCCATTAAAGCCTGTTGCCATTTGGTGATTACACTTTCTATCTCACTTTGAGTAAATTTCCCTGTGCCTGTAAGACCGTCCTTTATTCCGTCAATAAAAAACTCTTGGTTAAATTCGTAGGGAATTCCATTGATTTGCTGTCCCATTGTGAAGCCGATCATGTAGCTTACTGTGTCTTTTTCTGTTTCCATTAAATTTTCTTTAGTTTCTGTTGAATTGATTTCTGTCTTAATAGCATTTTTGCTATTCTTTTTTGTTTGGCTCTTTACGGGAATTGTCCACAAAAGAGCGATTGTTGTTAATAAAAATAATTTTTTCATCTTAATATTTTTTAGATTAGTTTTTCTGCAATTTTTCGCTTTATCTCAAGCTCTCTGAAGTATATTTCTTTATAGTGTTCCATAAGTCCAAGTATCGGGCTCTTAAATATGCCTGAAATTTCAACATCATATTCGACAGCAAGTTCTCTGATAATGCCTTGTGCTTCATACGCTATACTGCCAACCATATTTACCGGATTGCCCTTAGGATAAGGCAACACCTGTTTTTCAAAAAATTGTCTGAAACACTCTTTCAAGACGCCTATAATATATGTATCATCCTTGTAGTCCATTGCAAAGCCCGCAAAAGCGGCAAGAAACCTGTTGCTTTTTTCTCTTTTATATACTCTATCCAAAAAATCCACTTGCGAACATGGATATTTTTTCTGAAAATTCTCACGCATGTATTCGGGCATATCCTTGTGAAGATAATCCGACAGAATGCGCATGCCGATTTTTGCACCACTGCCTTCATCTCCCAAAATAAAACCGAGCGAAGGCAACTGTTCTATAATTTTTTTGCCGTCAAAAAGACAAGTGCTGCTGCCTGTGCCTATAATCGCAATTATGCTTTGTTTTTCCGCACTTGTTCCTATTCCCGCACCAAGCAGATCTCCCTCTATGTATATGTCGGCATTTACAAAAAAATCCTCTAAAGAATTATGTATTAGTTGACGCTTTTCAGGCGCAGAGCAACCTGAGCCAAAAAAATACACGTTATCAACTTTCTCCGGTCGCAAAAATGGGTAAATTTCTTTTTCGAGGCAGTTTTTAACCTCATCTTCACTTGAAAGAAAATACGGATTAAGTCCCTCTGTACTAATTATTTTATATTCACCGTCTTTTTGAACAAGACACCAATCCGATTTTGTAGAGCCACTATCTATTATTACTATCATTTAATTACAAATTTACAATTAAGCCGAGAGAAAAACAAATGCTTGCATTTGTAAAAACAGGCGAGTTTGTCGGCTCGCCTGAATTTAGGATTGAATATATAATTTTGTAATATTATATTGGAATTAATCATATTTCTTCACACAGCGAAAAACATTCTGTTCCAATTTACTGTACCACAACTTCTCGCCATTACGAAAATCTAAACTAAAAGACTCATAATTATTTCGCCGTGACGAACTCCAATAATCCGCAGCCTTAAACCTTCTGCCTCCCTCGTTAAAAATAATTTGTCTTTTACGATAGATACTTTCCAATTCATCTATGCTTGGTAATGACCAGCCATAACCCTTATCTTCACATACAGAAATTGCTTCTTCATAAGTGGAGATTTTCTCATCGCTAAACGATAATTCACAATCCACATAACCATATCCGTCATAACAGCAATCAGGACAAAGTATTGTTGCCCTTCCGCTTCTACCCGAAAACATTTCATTGGCTATATATTCAAGAACACTGTGCCAGTCTTCAATACCTTTTTTAGTGCGGCGGCTGTCTATATAAACCAACTTATAAGAGGAGCCAGCCTCAATGAGTTTACAGGTAACCTGATAATCCTCTGCGCCGATTTTGCTTATGCTTGCAAAAGCGGAATAATCGGCATCGGGAATTTTTTGTGCCCATTGTATCAATTCTCCGTCACTTGCATTTGCCTGAAAAAGAAGTTCTTTTTGTACCATATCTATTTCTTCCCTTTCTAATACTTCATATCTTCCCGACTTAAAAACTCCTTCTTGAATTACATCTCTAACAGCAGTTCTAAGTTCCTCTTCAACTGAAGATTGGGCAGAAGTGAAAACTGCAACTCGCTTTTTCTGAGCCTGCAAAATAAACACAAACAAACTAAGGCACAATATTAAAAAGACTTTTCTCATTTTCCTCCTTTCATTTCCATGTCAATATTAGGTACTACAACGGTAGATACAAAATTGCTCAGTTCTTTAATTGCCGCTTCGCCATCACCCTCATTTCGTTCAGGTGATTTATCATAACTTTTATTATCATTATTGTCATAATACCTCAATATCGGAGATAGACTGGTGATTGCACAGCCTCCTTTTGAAGCATCGCAAGGTGTATAATAATACCTGAATGTTCCACCTATTTTATTCTCTTTTACAAGAATAACTTTTATCTCTATATGATAACCCGTAAAAGTATAACTTACCGGAACAGTAGTCGTATATGCTTTGCCTTTATGATTATAGTTCGTAACGGTTTTATTAAAAAATTGTGTTGTTCCGTTATTGTCAAAACTACTAACAGTATAGTCATCAGTCCCAAAATCTATCACTTCAAGGATCAGGTCTGTGCCGGATCTTTTATGAATCAGTTCATAGTCCGGATTTTCACCCATTTTACTTACTACATTCTCAAAAATCTGACGGTCTCTGACATTATAATGCGCCTTCATTAAACTCGTTTCTATTAAAGAGCAAAGTTTAGTACTACTGCTATTGCCTGATATTCCGGCTCCACTTGCAGAATTATTATCTCTAACAACAATTGCTGCCCCCGGATTATCTTTGATGAATTTTTGCAAGGAAGGATTTGCATAGTTGTCCGTACTTTCGGGAGTGATTTTAACAAAAGCATTTACCAAAGGCTTCTGTTTGGATTTCTTCACTTTTTTTGATCCTGCGCTTGCTATTGCAAAGAGCGCAAAAATAGCAATTAATGCTGCTTGGCTAAAAATTCTAATTTTTCTAATTTTTTTCATTTTTTTTGTTTTTATTATTTTATTAATTTCAGTTTACATAATTTTATTTGTTGCAATCGCCATAGAGTTAAAAATACTAACAAGGTTAGTAAGTAAGAATAAATATCAAACATATCAAAAGTGCCCGGAAGCAAAGCAAAATATTGAAAGAGTTCATGAACAAATGGTAATAAAACCGCCGTTACTAATAATAACTTACTCCACAGCGAGCAGGACTTATAAAAATATTTCTGTAGCAGCAAAAGCGAAAAATACCACAAAGCATCGGGCAGGCAAAACAGAAAGATATAGGACAAAATATTTCCGGTATAATGCAAAGGAATATGTAAATGTTCCAAAAGACCGACATTTGACGGAGAAATACAAACAAATATGCCAAAAACCACGTCTTGACGGCAGGTAATATAAATTACAAAGCCCAAAAACAGCAATGCTATTGCAATGTATATATCTAATTTTGCCAACATTTTTACCTTATTAATTTTTAAGCCAAGGCAATAATTTCTCTACTATTAAAGGGGCTAATTTTGTCATTGCGATTTGCCCCGCACGCTCTTGAGATACCTGACTTCCTTTTTCGGAAAATTCATCAGTGTAAACAAATTTTGCCTTGCGGATGTTGTATAACTCTATCTTTGTATCGGCAGAGCAGAACAACAGATGCCCCTGATTGCCGATTTGTCGGGAAGATACTCTAAGGCTTAGCCGAAAGTCCGCCTGCTCAGCGTTATCAACAAAACTGCAACCTGTTTTTGACAATTCCGCTTTTACTTTATTTGCCACAACTTCTACTTGCTTTCCAAACAAGTCTTCGCTGCTCTCAACATACACGTATATACCCTGCGCCAAACGCGCCTGCATCTGAATTGCCTTGCTTAACAAGGCTTCCGTTTCGGCAAGTTTCAGACTGTTTTCGCTCGCCGAATTATCAATGGCAACAAGCAAATCCTGAGCAGAACGTATCTTTGAAAAAAGTGGGTAAGCATCTTCGCATTGCTTGCGTGCCTTAGACTTCTCACCGCTCTGCTCCAACTGTTCGGCTGTATTTAGAGAGTTACCTGCCTGACTTAGATACATAGACAGGTTGCCCTTGTAGTAGCCGATTAATTCATAACGGTTAACATAAGCAAAAGCATAAACAGTGCGCAGGCTTTGATGATAGTAACTCTCCGTTGTTATACCCGTGATTTCGGCATTGCCACGCACGGTAGAGGAATTACTGAAAGTTTCTACCTCATTGTAAGCATCATGAACACTCGAGGCATAAATGCTGCTCTTGGTTAAGGTTTCTATCTGAGAGCGAATACTCTTAACAACCTCTTCCTGCGCTTTTAACTTGGCTATGTCTGTCGCATATTGAAGCGATTTACCGCTTTCTACTACATACTCGGAAAAGCCGGTCAGATATACGTTTGAAGGATATTGCATCTGACGGAAATCCCTGTCCAACCAGTCAGGAGCACCTTGGCCGAAAAGTCCAAAAGATACTGAAATAAATATAATTACAGATATAATTTTATTCCTCATATAACGTCAAAGAGTTATTCCAAATCAAAACCTTCATTTACAAATTTTGAAATTTCCTCAGCTTCCTTTACGGCTATCTTGGTTTCCAGAAGTGAACGTTTCAAGGCACGGTCGCGGGCAAGGCTTGCCTCTTCTTCATTGACGATAAAATAACTTTCGTAAGATTTTGTACCGTCACCGTTATCTTTTACTACGGAAAAACTTGCAGTTAAAGCACCGCCTATCTCGGCTTTAACCTGAGTTTCGTAGCCTGCAATAAATTTATCAACCTCATTTTGGGGCATATTGGCATCACCGCGCAATAAAGAGCCTATACGACCTTTTACATTACCGCCGGCAGAAGCAGCATAATAATTCATTGCATTATTCAAGGCAAACTGTTTGCAAACATTGATAGATTTACATTTTGAAACTATTACAACTAGCTCTTTGTTCTTATCGTTCAGTTTTGCCTGATGGTCAAACCACGCTACCTCCAAGGTGCTTGAACTGCCGCTTAAGCTCCAACCCTCAGATTTGTACTTCTGCATTTTCTCTCTATATTGCTTGTTTTTGGCTTTGTCCCGCTGTCTTTCCTGTTTCTTGCTAAGGCTCGACTGGGCAAAAGAGATTTGTATTGCAGTAGAAAATGTGAATACGCTCAAAAGCGCAATGACTGTTAAAGTTTGAAATTTTTTCATTTTTGTTAATTTTTTTTAGTTAATATTTTTTAGTTAATATTTTTAAAAACTTGGGCGGAAAGGGCACAAAAAAAAGCGGACTTAAAATCCGCTCTTGAGGTCTCGACTACCTAATATAACAAGAAATAAGCCCGCTTAAAGGGGCGTTACCACTTATTCTTGTTATATACTTTTGAAAGTGTCGAGTTTTCAAGAGCAAGAATTTGTTCTTAACGCTATCCGGTTATGTTTTTCGCGCTTATAGCACGCTGTCTTTTATTTCATATTCCTTTTGTCTGTATTTAATTTTCACAAAGATAGATTTATATTTAATAAAAACAAAAAAGTTTACTGCAAAGACGGCAAGTTATTTGCCACAAATGTTTCTGTATAATCGGCAAGATATAAAGGCAGATTTAGCAAGTCGTCATTTTTTTCAACATTCTTCAACGAAAATCTAAATATGTAGAATTGCAAAAAGATAGTACTTATCTTTCTAATAATACTTGTTCAATAATAACTTCTGCACCCTCTGTTAAAATTTCGGTAGAAAGATAACTTTTGTATTTGAAAAAAAATATTATCTTTGCGACCTTTGTTTAATTTTAGAAATTTAGAATTCAGGTATAAACGCTGAGGAATTTATAAAACTCAAAATTAACGCACACAAACGAAGGATGAGGGAGCGTACTGAAGTACGTGACTTAACATGAGTGAAGTGTAATGCAGAAATTTGAGATTTTGGAAGTTCCGTAAAAAATAAGATATGTTTAGAATAGTAGTATTAGCAAAACAAGTCCCCGACACACGTAATGTGGGCAAGGATGCTATGAAAGCCGACGGAACAGTTAACAGGGCTGCACTGCCGGCTATTTTTAATCCTGAAGATTTGAATGCCCTTGAAATGGCTATTCAGATGAAAGAACGTTCTATTGCAACCGGTACGGAGGCGGAAATCATTGTGGTTTCTATGGGACCCGGTCGTGCGGCGGAAGTTATCCGCGAATCATTTTACCGCGGTGCCGACAAAGGCTATCTTATCAGTGATATGAAGTTTGCAGGTGCAGATACCCTTGCTACTTCATATACGCTTTCTATGGCTTTGCGCAAATTAGCCCCTTATAATGTTATTATTTCGGGCAGACAGGCTATTGACGGCGACACTGCACAAGTTGGCCCTCAAACAGCTGAAAAACTTGACATTCCGCAGATTACATACGCTGAGGAGCTTATGGCGATAGACGGCAAAACCGTAACGCTTAAACGCCGCCTTGAACGTGGTGTGGAAACGGTTAAATGCCAACTGCCCTGCCTTGTAACAGTGCACAGTTCGGCTGCTCCCTGCCGCCCTCGTCATGCTGTGCGTACAATGCGCTACAAGCACGCCCTTACGCCAAGTGAATTGCAGGCAAAGAGTGCAGACTATTCTTCAATGCTCGAAAGCTGCTCATACTTGCGCATAAGCGAATGGAGTGCAGACGATTTAGGTGCCGAACCGGAACGTTTGGGCTTGAGTGGCTCGCCTACCAAGGTTAAAAAGATTGACAACGTTGTGCTTGCTCACAAGGACGCAAAGCGGCTTACAGGGGCTGACGCAGACGTTGAAAGTGTTGTGGTTGAATTGATGAGTGAACATATTATATAGAATTATGAAAAATGTTTTTGTATATTGCGAAGTTACTGAGGAAAAGCAGATTGCGGATGTTTCTTTGGAACTTCTCTCGAAGGGGCGCAAACTTGCCGCTTCGCTCGGTGTTAAACTTGAGGCACTTGTGATTGGCAGCGGACTTGCAGGCATTGAAAAGGAAGTGTTTCCTTACGGTGTTGATGTAGTGCATATTGCTGACGACAAACGCCTTTTTCCTTTTTCTACCCTGCCCCACTCGGCTATTACAGTTGGGCTTTTTAAGCAGGAACAACCTGAAATCGTGCTGTTTGGCGCAACTTCTGTTGGACGCGACCTTGCTCCGCGCATTGCTTCCAAACTCGGCGTGGGCTTGACTGCCGACTGCACTTCACTGGAAATCGGCTCTCACGAAGACCCGAAATCGGGCAACAAGTATGAAAATTTGCTTTACCAAATTCGTCCTGCTTTCGGCGGCAATATTATTGCTACGATTGTGAATCCGGAAACTCGTCCGCAAATGGCAACTGTACGTGAAGGCGTGATGAAGAAAGAAACTCACGATGCTGCATATAAGGGAGAGGTAAAAAAGATTGACGTGGCAAAGTTCGTGAGCGATGCCGACTTTGTATGCGAGATTATCGACCGTCATATTGAGGCGCAGAAAGTTAATATTAAAGGTGCGCAGATTATTGTTGCGGGCGGCTACGGTGTAGGTTCGCGCGACAGTTTCAAGTTGCTTTACGACCTTGCCGAACTTATCGGTGGTGAGGTTGGTGCAACACGTGCTGCGGTTGACGGCGGCTTTATCGAACACGAAAGGCAAATCGGACAGACAGGTGTTACCGTACGTCCGAAACTCTATATCGCTTGCGGTATTTCGGGCTCTGTTCAACACCGTGCAGGTATGGACCAGTCGTCAAAGATTATCAGCATAAATACAGACCCCAATGTGCCGATGAATGCGATTGCCGACTATGTTATTACCGGCTCGCTGCATGAGGTGTTGCCGAAAATGATTAAGTATTATAAGGAACACAGTAAATAATGGAAACTCCTAAATTCTTCAAATCTTTATGTTGCGCTTCACTTGAGGCTCAGTCACGTACTTCAGTACGCTCGCTCACCTCTGCATTTGCGCGCCTCAATCTTTGAAGTTTTAGAAGTTTCCCAATAAACACGAAGTAAAAAAGTAATAATATGAATTTTTACAACGATAACGAAGCATTAAAATTTCATCTTTCACACCCGATGATGAAAAAGTGCGTGGATTTGAAAGAAAACAACTACGCAGACAAGGATAAATATGACTACGCCCCAAAGGATTTTGAGGACACCATCGACAGCTACGACAAGGTACTCGAAATTATCGGCGAAATCACAGGCGAGGTTATTGCTGCCAACGCTGAGGATGTTGACCATGAAGGACCTCACGTTGAAAATTATCGCGTTAAATACGCACGCGGCACTCAACAAAACCACGACACCCTGACGCAAGCAGGTGTGTACGGACTCGCACTTCCGCGTAAATATGACGGCTTAAACTTTTCTATGGTGCCTTATGTTATGGCAGCGGAAATAGTTTCACGCGGTGATGCGGGCTTTGCCAATATCTGGGGCTTGCAGGACTGCGCCGAAACCATTGAGGAATTTGCCTCTGAGGAAATAAAGATGGAATTTCTACCCCGTATTGCAAAAGGTTTCACCTGCTCTATGGACTTGACAGAACCCGATGCAGGCAGCGACTTGCAGGCAGTTCAACTTAAGGCAACCTACAATGAGGACAAAAAAATGTGGCTGCTCAACGGTGTAAAACGTTTTATCACAAACGGCGATGCAGAAATAAAATTAGTTCTCGCACGCAGTGAAGAAGGCACTTCGGACGCACGCGGTCTATCCTACTTTGTACACGACAAGGCATGGGGTGGTGTAAAAGTTCGCCGCATTGAAAATAAAATGGGTATAAAAGGCTCACCTACCTGCGAACTCGTGTTTGAAAACGCACCCGCACGTCTTGTTGGTGAAACCCGCCTGGGCTTGATAAAATACGTTATGTCCCTTATGAACGGCGCACGCCTCGGCGTTGGCGCACAGTCGGTCGGACTCTCAGAGGCTGCCTGCCGTGAAGCACTCAAATATGCACAGGAGCGTGAACAGTTCAAAAAGAAAATTATAGAATTTCCCGCAGTTTATGAAATACTGTCGCTTATGCGCGCCAAAACAGAGGCGAGCCGCAGTATTCTCTACGAAACAAGCCGTTGGGTTGATATAAGCAAATCTTATGCTTATCTGCAACGCGAGGGCAACACGCTCACTCCGGAACAGCGCAAGGATATGAAAGAAGCAAGCCGTAACGCCGATATGCTTACTCCCATGCTTAAAATGTTTGCTTCGGAATATGCTAATCAAAATGCTTACGATGCTATCCAGATACACGGCGGCACAGGCTTTATGAAGGACTTTCCCGTAGAACGCCTCTACCGTGATGCCCGTATCCTCACCATTTATGAAGGCACTTCGCAGTTACAGGTGGTTGCCGCTATCCGTTTCGTAACCTCTGACGCTTACACCGCCCTTATCAAGAGTTATGCTGCACAGGACGTTAAGCCCGAACTCCAGGCAATGCGTGCCGTGCTCGACAAAATGCTAAGCAGATACGAAAAGTCGCTTGCCATAGTAAAAGGGTTCGAGAGCGAGGAGCAACTTGACTTCCACGCCCGCCGTCTTGTAGAAATGGCAGGCTACGCTATTATGGGACACCTGCTTGTTCTCGATGCCCAGCGTGCCATCACTTCCGGAATGTCCAACAGCGAGGACTACGTTAAAAATGCAGAGATTTTTATCACCCACGCCGCAGAGGAAGTTAAGAAACACGCCGGCTTTGTGAAGCATTTTAACCCTGAAAAGATTGCTAATTACAAATATTAAGAGTTTGCAGTATATACAGAAAAGCCGCTTCATAGCGGCTTTTTTATATTCAAAGCCAAAAGTTTTCAGAATAGACGATCAACACAAATGAACGGCACTTAAGTACCTGACTGAGCCGTAAAAAATGAGCCATGAAAGAAGTGTTGTGAAATATAAGTAGAATTATGGAAACTTTTTGTAGACCTACCAGGATTCGAACCTAGACTAACAGAACCAAAATCTGTTGTGCTACCGTTACACCATAGGTCTATATAAAAAAGAACGTTTCCAAAAAAGGAGTGCAAAGGTACTAAAATTATTACCAAATATCAAATTCATTTTAGTAGAATTTTCGTATATTTGAATTATCGAAAAACAAAAAATAATGGATTACGGAATTGGACTTTTGGGACAGATACCTATCAGAGAAAGTATTACACACACATCGGAAATGGTTTCACAACTACTCTTTGGTGAAACGTTTGCAATAGAAGACAAGTATCAACATTGGCTAAAAATAAGAACTCTTTTTGATAATTATGTCGGATGGGTTGACAGCAAACAGGTAATGCTGCTCGCTGACGAAAAGCCGCCGGAAAGCAATATTTTTACTGCAAGCCATGATGCAATAGTAGAGCGCTCTACAGACTACGCACGTTTTAGAGTTGGTGTGGGCTGTCCACTTGCAGAATATTCGGAAGGCAAATTCAAAATGGGTAATATTACCTTCAGATACGAAGGCAAGATACATCAAGTTGGCTTGACTCTGACCGGGCCTGCAAGAATTATAGAACTCGCAAAACAATATATAAACACTCCATATCTTTGGGGAGGACGTTCGTCTTTCGGTATTGACTGTTCCGGATTTGTCCAAATGATATTTCGCCTCAACGGAATTTCCCTGCCGCGTGATGCCGCACAACAGGCAGAAAAAGGTACGGCGGTAAATTTTATCTCAGAAGCAAATCCCGCAGACCTGTTTTTCTTTGATAACGAAAACGGCGAAATTACTCATGCAGGCATTTATCTTGGCAATAACCGCATAATACATTCCAGCGGCTTCGTGCATGAGTCAAATGTTGATGGTGAAGGCATACTTCGTTCGGA
>JAISVE010000084.1 GCA_031271725.1 Bacteroidales bacterium | reverse complement strand
ACTTTCAATATTGGTGATGGCGTAACAGGTATAATTGGTGCTGTTACTGAGTTTAATGGTTTGAAACAGTTTATTCCTTATACATCTTTTGGCACTGCAACTTCTACGGGTGCTGCTATTGAGCCTATAGTTATTACTTATGATGAATATGCAGCTGATATTGATGCTTACGAAAGCCGTTTGCTTCGTTTTAACGAACTTACTTGGGCAAGTACAGGCACTTTTGCAACAAATCAAAGTTATAACCTGACAGATGCAGACGAAAATACTGTAGTTATCCGTACTTCAATTTATCAAGCAGATTATATCGGTGAAGCTATTCCTGCCGGTAGATATGATATTATTGCTGTTGGCGGAAACTACAAAGGTGCTGTGCAGATAGCTCCGCGTTCGCTTGCGGATATGATTTCAAATCCTGTTGTTGGCAATGAATTTGACGGTTTGGCTGACGGCTTGGGCTTGGTGGTTTATCCTAACCCCGCAGTTGGCGCATTTAACGTTAAGGTTGCGGCTCCTTCTGTTGTAACTATCTTTAACGCTCTCGGCGTTAAGGTTGGCGTTGTTTCGGTGAACTCCGAAGTAGCTGTTCGTTCACTCGGCAGCGGCTTGTATTTGCTCCGCGCGGTTGACGCTAACGGCAAGGTTGCTACACAGCGCGTGATTGTGAAATAATTATTTTCGACCCTTGAATAAAAAGTCCCGCCTGCTTTAGCAGGCGGGACTTTTTGTTTTATTTCATGTATATTTGTAAAATTATGGCACTACCGATAAATATAGAGCATTTGATCAAAAGAACTACAGTGGAATGGGAGCGTGTTGAGTTTAAGAAAGGCTGGAATCCCGAAGCAGTTATGCATACAATGTGTGCATTTGCCAATGACTTGCACAATTGGGGTGGAGGATATATTATAATCGGAATAGAAGAATATGAAGGAAAGCCGGTGCTTCCACCTGCAGGATTAAGTGAAAACAGTTTAGATAAAATACAAAGGGAAGTTATCAAATTAGGACATAAAATACAAAATAATTATTTTCCAATTATACAGCCGTATATTTTTCAAGGCAAACATATTTTAATTCTTTGGTGTCCTGCCGGAGATTATCGCTATTATACCGCACCTGCAAAACTTGAAAAAAAAGCAGAAGAAAAATATCTTCAACAACGAAATGCTTATGTGCGCGTAGGTTCTGAAACCATAGTAGCCAAAGGTGAAATACTGCGGCAATTACATGAACTTGCCGCACGCATACCGTTTGATGATAGAGTGAATCATCAGGCAACAATTGATAACTTTGATTTTGGACTTATCAGAGAATATTTACAAGAAATAAAAAGTGATCTTTTTAATGAGAGTGTAACAATGCCATTTACAGATTTAGTGAAGGCAATGCATATTGTAAAAGGACCTGATGAATATTTGCAGCCTGTAAATGCAGGTCTGCTTTTCTTTTCCAGACATCCTGAGGATTTCTTCCCATACTCATGGATAGAGATAGTTATTCATAAAGATGATTCCGGCGAACAGTTTGAAGAAAGTTATTTTAAAGGTCCGCTTCACCATCAACTGAGAAATGCACTTACATTTATTAAAAGTACAACTATTCGAGAAAAAGTTGTTAAAGTAGAAGACAGAGCTGAGGCAAACAGATTTTTTAATTTTCCATACAGAGCATTGGAAGAGGCTTTGGCAAATGCAGTATATCATAAAAGTTATGAAAGGCATTCACCTATTGAAGTTCAAATATGGTCGGATAAGATAGAGATATTAAGTTTTCCCGGTCCGCTTCCACCTGTTGATGAAGAAGTATTGAAAAGCAAACGCCGTATTAATAATCGAGAGTATCGCAACAGACGTATTGGCGACTTTTTAAAAGAGTTGGAATTAACGGAGGGTAGAAGTACCGGACTTCCTGTAATTTATAAGGAAATGGAAAAAAATGGCTCTCCTAAACCTGTTTTTGAAACGGACACAGACAAAAGTTATTTCTTGGTAATCTTACCGGCTCACATACAAACTTCTGAAACTAATGAGCAATTTATCGATCAATCTGACGATGCTATTGAGCAAGCTAATATTATAGAACAGCCCATAGAGATACTTTTACCTCGTCAACAAAAAGCAATTGATTATGTTCGAGAGAATGGAAGTATTAGCAGTAAAATTTATCAAGAGCTGGCGAATGTTTCTAAACGCACTGCAATAAATGACTTGCAAAAGCTTGTTGACAAACAATTATTGAAGCAAGCAGGAAATTCAAAGAATACAGCTTATCAATTAGTCGAATAATTCGTGCAATATTCGTGCAATATTCGTGCACATTCGTGCAATATTCCTTTCATCTATACCTCGTTTAGAAAATGATTTCAACTAAAAGCGTTAATAAGATTATAATAAAATAAGCAAAAAATGGCTACATTTGCAACAGTTTTATGAAACAAATATTAAGGAATAAAAATAATGTATTATATACAAGCGGATAGCAAGATTTCTGTTACCTTTTTTGTTATGGTTTCGTAAAGGTTATACGTGAAAGTTTCGGGAATATGTAAAAGGGCTTCGGCTTATATATAAAAATTCAGGATGTATATACAAATTCTAAATAAAATTATGAGAAAGAATTTTAAGTGTGCGGTGTTTGTCGCCGCATTTTTTATGGTGGCAGTGTTGCCATTGCAGGTTTGGGCATTAGGACAGACTGTGGCGGATGCACCTGCACAGGAGGGCTATATCTGTGTGGCTACTATTGATTTTTGGGATGAAGAGATGGTAGGGCTTGTAAACGACCCAAGGGAACAGGATGTGAATTTATCCGCTCTTAAATATAGAACAACACCTCAAGAAGCAATTACAGCCGCTTCGGGAGGCACGGGGGATAGAATAGGTAAGGCAGGTGGTTTAGGCTTAGGCTCGGGCAGTGCTAAGGGCAATACGATTTTGACCTTGGGAACAAACTATGCAGCAAAAAGAATTGTTGTAGTTGGTGCAGGCTGGGATGCTGATGAACTTGATTTAGGTATAAACGGAGATAATTATTCGTTTACTTGGTATAAAAAAGGTCTTGAGTCGGATATAACAAATGCAAGTCTATATCCGATAGTAAAAACATTTGAAAGTGAAACAAAGACCCTCACGTTCACCACTCCAAAAAACGGAGACAGAGCGATTATTTACCGTATTTATATTTATCGGGAAGACCCGGATCTGCCGAGAGTTAGCGAAATGAATGGTCGCACTTATACAAGCCATTCCGATAAAGCCGAAGAAAGTTATGGTGCCGGTTACTCTAATGATAATTTAGAATATCTTGGATTTTATGCAAACAACACTGTAGGGAATATTAATGTTTCTGTTGTTAAAGGTTTGGAAAAGCAGGGAGTTATTGTTAATACGCAGGAGGCAGGTTATGCAGAACAAGGCAGGTTTTTAGAAAGCGAGATTGAAAATTATGGAGGTTATATTGCTTTATATTTACAAACCAACGGTACAGTTGCAGCAGGCGAATACAGGGACACTATTGTTTTTAAGCAGGGCAATGGATTGACGGTGGGCAAGTTTATAGTCAGCCTTAAAGTTCGTGCGGCAGAAAAGCCCGATGACCCTGTAAAACCGATAACTGTGGCAAATTTGCGTGCTTTGCGCGACAGTGCTGCAAAATACAATTATTCTGACGAGCAGCTCTACAATCTTACTGGCGAAGTTGTTGTAAGTGCAATGGGACAAGGACCCCGCTACTGGGTGCAAGATGCCGGCGCAGGTGTTTTGATTAAAGATGTTAACTGGAAATTAGATCCCTATACTTATAGTGCCGGTGAGGGTATTAAAGGCATAACCGGCAAGATAGGCAGAGCAGACGGACTCCTTCAGTTTATTCCCACAGATACTATCGGTGCTGCAAATTCTACCGGTAATACAATTGACACAATAGTTCTAACCCGCACAGAATACTTCAACAATATTGATAAATACGAGAGCCGTCTAATCCGTATAAACGGGTTAAGCTTGGAAGATAGTGTAACCTTTGAGGATGGCGAACTCTATAACTTTTTTGAAGGTAGTGCAAGTGTAAAGATTTACGCAGGTATTTACACTGCGGACTATATTGATGATACAATTCCGAGCGGCAGATATGATATTGTCGGCATAGCGGGGCGCATCAATAATGATTTGACCATAATGCCGCGTTCCCTTTCGGATATGATAGCTACCCGGGAGTCCGCATTTTATGTAAGTGAAAATGAAGTTGCCTTTGGCGAAACAGAACTCAATAGCGAGGTAAGCAACACAGACATAACTGTTACGGCTTATGATTGTGTTGATGGTCTAACGCTTGAGATTACAGGAGATAATGCAGAGTTTTTTAAGGCATCGCTTGCTTCTTTAACCGAAGGTGGTATCCTTACAGTAACTTACGAACCCACAGAAGTTGGCATACACAATGCAACTCTTACCATTTCTTACGGAGCACTTGAAGAAATTATTGCTTTAAGCGGCACGGGTGCAATGCCTGCCCCCGTTGCTACTGCCGCGAGTGATACAACAGCAACGAGTTTTATTGCAAATTGGGATGCTGTTAGCGGAGCAGAGGAATATGAGTTGAGAGTTTATTACGGGGCTGAGGTTTTGAGTGAAGATTTTGCTTCTGTTACAACAGGCGATAATACAACTTCAAATGGCTCAAATGCTGCGTGGAGTGGCAATGCTAATTTTACTACAAGCGGTTTTGTGGCTTCTGCAGGCGGTGCGATAAAATTGGCTTCGGGCGGCAATTCGGGCACTATAACAACAAAAGCAATGGATTTGTCAAGCGGAAAAATAAAAGTTTCTTTGGATGTTAAAGGTTGGGAAAACAGCAGCAGGAAGATAACAGTAAAAGTTGATAACGGGGTAGCGCAAACAATTGATGTTGCTGCGGGTCCATATCAAACAGGAAGTTTTGAGACTAAAACAGTAATTTTTCCCGCTGCCACGGCATCATCAAAAATTATTATTTCCGCAGCAGAAGATAATAGAATTTTTGTAGATAACATTTTAATTACTGTTGACAAAAATATTTTAGAAGAAAACGCAGGCAATGTAACTTCTTATGAAGTTACAGACCTGAGGGCTAAAACCGAATACCTCTACACAGTAAAGGCAACAGGCAACGGAGTTAGCTCTGCGGCATCTAACGAAATATCTGTTACTACTTTGGCAGAGCCTTCCATCTATGTTGATTGTGATGAATTACTTACAATAACTTCTGCTTCACAGGATATTCCTGAAAGTGCGAAAATATTGATTACAGGTGAACTTCTTTCGCACCATGTAATAGCAACTCTTAGCGGCGATGACGTTGAGCATTTCGAGATTTCGGCAGATACGCATTATCTTGAACAGGTAATGGGTGAAGGCTCGGTGCTTACGGTAACATATAAAGGTTCGAAGCATAATGCAAATGCTGTTATCACTCTTAGAAGTGGTGCTGTTGTTAAAACAATAAATGTTAAAGGTCTTGTTGATGCAGGTCCTCCGGTTGCGGTTTCGGATAATGTTGTTGCTGCGGGTTTGAGAGTTTATCCTAATCCTGCTGTGAGTGCATTTAATGTAAAGGTTGCCCTGCCTTCTGTTGTAACAATATTTAACGCTGCGGGCGTTAAGCTGCGTGAATTGAATGTTAATGAAACAGCAGCTGTTAATTCGCTTGGCAGCGGTATGTATTTACTGCGTGCAGTTGATGCCAACGGCAAGGTTTCTACGCAGCGCGTTATCGTGAAATAACTTTTGTCGACTCGTTATTGTGGGTTTGACCTGCAATCTTTAGAATAAAAATCCTCGCTTGTGAAAAAAAACAGCGGGGATTTTTTAATGGATTTACATTAAGTATAAATTGCTGTCGCCGTAAGAGAGAAAACGGAAGTTGTTTTGCAGGGCGTAATTGTAAACTCTTTTCCAATCATTGCCGAGCATTGCTGCAATAAGAAGCAGCAGAGTGCTTTTGGGTTGATGAAAGTTTGTAATAATTCCGCTTGCAAAATGAAATTTATATGAAGGGGCAATCATTAAGGAAGTGCTTGCTGAGAGAGCTTCTAAATTTCTCAAATCTTTAAGTAAGTTATCTATTGCTTCGAATGGCTTCAAATTGCTTTTTGTTGTATAGGGCATCCATTGAGTAATTTCATTTGTATTGCAGACAGCCAAATAATATAAACTTTCCAAAGTTCGCATAGATGTAGTGCCAACAGGTATAATAGGGCGGTTTTGTTCGAGTGCCTGTTTTATTTGTTGTAAAAATTCTTTAGAAATACTTAATGATTCGGCGTGCATTAAATGTTCGCTGATATTATCTGTTTTTACAGGTTTGAAAGTTCCTGCGCCAACGTGTAATGTCAGATATGCTTTTTCCTGCGGTAGTTTTTGCAGCATTTCCTGCGTAAAATGCAACCCCGCTGTTGGAGCAGCTACAGAGCCGTTATAACGGGCGTAGATAGTTTGATACCGCTGCTTGTCTTCTTGTTCGGTTTCTCTGTTAATGTAAGGTGGGAGAGGGATTTTGCCTGCAAGTTCCAATACTTCCGAAAAAGTGAGTTTATTGTTATTCCATGAAAATTTTACAAGGAAACTGTCATTGCTATATTCACCAACAAGTTCGGCGGTTAGTAGCGTGTCGTTCGGCAACAGTATTTTTAGTGCACCGTTTTTCCACTTTTTTTTGTTGCCTATTAAACAAACAAAAGTTACTTCTCTTTTTTCTGAGTATGCAGTGGTAATTTCTTTCGGGCTGTGCGGCTCAAGGCAGAATATTTCTATACGTGCGCCTGTGGCATTATGGAACACTAAACGTGCAGGCACAACGCGGGTGTCATTAAAAACAAGCAGTGCATTTTGGGGCAAGTAATCGCTGATATTGGAAAAAATATTTTCGGAAATAATACCCTTATTCCAAACTAACAATTTGGAATTGCTGCGTTCTGCGCAGGGATGCAGTGCTACCTTTTCATCGGGAAGCGGATAGTTAAAGTCGCTGATTGCTATGTTCAACATTGTTGGTTTGCGGGACGCCCTATTCTTGTAATTTATGTCCGTATGCAAGGTCGCCGGCATCGCCCAAACCGGGCACAATGTAGGATTCTATTGAAAGTTCGTCATCAATGCCGCCGACCCAGAGCGAAAAGTTCTCACCTTTAAGTTTCTTTTGCAGGTATTCTACACCCTGCACAGATGCGATTGCGGATACAAAGTGTGTGTGGCGCGGCTTGCCGTGTTTTATCAAACTGCGGTAACATACTTCGAGAGATGCGCCTGTGGCGAGCATCGGGTCGCATAACAAAAGTGTTTTGCCTTCTAAGTTCGGACATGCTATATAACCGAGTTCGATGTGAAATCTTCCTGCGGCATCGTGTTTGCGGTAGGCAGAAATAAACGCACTCTCGGCTTTGTCGTAGTAGGATAGAAGCCCTTCATGTAGAAGCACGCCTGCGCGCAGTACGCTGCACACTACGGGTTGTTCTGTTGGCAGAGACATTTCTTTTATGCCGAGTGGGGTTTCGATTTGCACTTTCTCGTATTGAAAGTGTTTGCTTATTTCGTATGCAAAGATTTCGCCCATGCGTTGCAGGTTGTGGCGGAAGCGCATAGAGTCTTTTTGGATTGTTTTGTCGCGGATTTCCGACACAAAAACGTTGAACAAGTTGTTCGCTTCTCCAAGATTGTAAATTTTCATATTTTTTTAATTTCTTAGTTTCCCGACCTTATATCCGGCTTTTGCGAGCCCTTTCATTATACCTTCAAGAGTATCTAATTGCTCGGTGTGTGCCGTAGGTGTCGGTGATTTTATATTTTTATTTTTTCCTGTTTTGCTGTCTTTAACTGCGAGCATTTTTTCGTCTTCCACAAGCAATTTGTCACTGTACAAAGATAATGTTTTGCGTGCTTGTTTTACTTTTTCCTTTTCCGCCTGCTCCTCTTTTATTTCGCGAACGGTACGTTCAATTTGCGAATTTGCATTTGCAATAATTTCTCTCGCCTCGTCTTTTGCATCGCGCAAAATTTTCTTTTTTTGTGAAAATAATTCATCATACAAAGCATTATATTTTGCGAGAGTTTCTTCAAGCAGTTTGTCGGTTATTTGCAAGCCCTGTAGTTCTTTTCTTACATTCTCTTTTTCAACTTCAATTTGCTGTAATTCTTCTTCAAAATTTAGTTGGGAACGTCCTGTTTTTTTCTTCGCCGAACGTAGCATCTCTGCGGGCAATCCCATAGCCGTGGCAATCTCAAAAGCAAACGAACTTCCCGGCAATCCTTTTTGAAAAATATAAGTTGGTTTTAATTGTGTCTTATCGAAGAGCATTGCGCCGTTCACAACAGCCGGCAGATGTTTTGCCAACAGTTTAAGATTAGCATAGTGTGTTGTAATAATTCCGTGTGAATTGCTTTTGCAAAGTGATTCCACAAGTGCTTCGGCTATAGCTCCGCCTGCCTGCGGTTCGGTGCCGCCACCGAGTTCGTCAATTAAAAATAATGTCTGCGCATTGCACTTTTCAAGCATGGACTTCATATTGCGCAGATGCGAACTGTAGGTGCTTAGATCGTTTTCGAGTGATTGCTGGTCGCCGATGTCGATAAAAATTTCCTTAAAAATTCCCATCTCCGAATCTTCTCGTATGCTCGGCAGCAGAGCACATTGCAGCATGTATTGCAATAACCCGACAGTTTTTAACATTACGGATTTTCCACCTGCATTGGGTCCCGATACAATTACTATATGCTCGGTTGGCAACAGGGAAAAATTTAGAGGAACAACTGCGGTGTCTTTCATTTCAAGCAACGGATGTCTTGCTTCCCGCCATTCAAAATGCGGCTTGTCTTGCACAACAGGCAGCCCTGCCCTTAATTGCACTGCCAAGCGTGCTTTAGCCATAATAAAATCCACAATACCTATAAAGCGTATGCCTTTCAATATAGAGGGAATATGGGGATTAAGGAAGTTGGAAAATTCGCGCAGGATTGCAATGATTTCAAGTTGTTCATCGCTTTGCAATGCTGCAATTTCGTTGTTGAGCGCAAATACTTCTTGCGGCTCTATAAAAACGGTTTGTCCTGTTGCGGAAGAGTCGTGAATAAAGCCGCCGATACTGCGTTTGTGAGATGCGATTACAGGCAGCACAAGGCGACCGTTGCGCACTGTTGCCTCTGCTTCATCCTCCGCATAACCGGCTTTTTTGGCGTCTGTAAGATATTTGCGGATATGTTTTTGTGAGGCGGATTGCTTTGAACGGATTTCGCGGCGAATGCTGTAAAGTTTTTCCGAAGCACGGTCGCGGATTTCACCCGCATCATCAAGTATTGAAAATATACGTTGCGGAATTTCCTTTATTATTTCTATCTCCTTTGCAAGTTTTATAATTTGGGGATATTTTTCGTTTGACAGGTTTTCAACGTAGCGTACAATATCGTTAAGCGTGCGGTACAGAGTGCGCAAATCTTTTAAACCGTCCAAAGAAATCACACTGCCTTTGACTGAAATGCGTTCGAGTTCATGACGGCAATCAATATAATCCTGTTGCGGAAATTGTGGCTCCGAAAGCAGTATATTTCTAAATTCGTAAGTTTGTTGGAGTAGTGGTTGCAGAGTTTTGTAGTCGGAATAAAAGCGGATTTTTTCTACATGTTCACGTCCCATATTGCTTAAACAATAAGAAAACAGTTGTTGTCGCAGGGTAGAAAAACCAATTTTATCCTCAAATAATTCGCTATAAACCACTCCTCAAAAGAATTTCGCGAATTTACGACTTTTTTGTTAAATTTGCTTCCTATGCTATTTTTGGTAATCTTACTTTTTAGTGTATTTACACTTCTGTTGATGTTTGTCGCTTTTGGGTTTAAGAAAAAGAAACCCTTAACGCCGCATTGCGGGCAGTGTGCCGATTATGAGTTGCATCATGGGAACGTTATATCACAAACAGAGAAAGCAGTCGAACTTCTAAACTCTTCAAATCTCTGCGTTGTGCTTCTCTTGTGGCTCGGTCACGTACTTTAGTACGCTCCCATCGCCC
>JAISVE010000109.1 GCA_031271725.1 Bacteroidales bacterium | reverse complement strand
CAGACAATTGCTTCCCTGCAAAATGATACTACAATAGAAATGAAGGCAAGCAAAGTAATAAATGCCGTTGAAGATATAAACATATCCGATAAAAAATCAACTGCATATATTAAAAACACTGTTCTTTATCTTAACGCTGCTTGCGAGTACGATGTTCTTTCATTGTATAGTGTGCAGGGTGTAAAGGTTTATTCGTCAAAAGACTTGTTGCAAGAATATAATGTGATGGGATTAAAGCCCGGAATTTACATTGTAGTTCTTGCTAATAAAGGTCAGAAAAAAGAAGCGATAAAAGTTATTTATGAGTAAAAAATTGATGTTTGCAGCAGGATTTGCTGTGATGTTTTCCGCGCTGTTTTCTACAGTGTTCTCTACATTGGTGGCGCAAGATATAAAAAAGGTCGGTTCAGGAAGTTATGCAAGTTATCCGCCCTCAGCCGTAGGGCTTATTGATGGCTATTTTGCAGCCCCTTATGACTGGTTCAGGCAGGCATATCCGCTGTTGAACTTGCATGACAATGCCCGCAACCGCCCCCTTCCGACAAACGATTGGTGGACGGAATTTCTCTTCCGCGGTCTCGGTCGTGAACAAACGGAAACAAGCGTTACCGTAACAACAACCGGCGATAGATTCAACACGGCAGCCTGGGCGCATCCGGTAATGATGACCGCATCGGAAAACGGCTTTAACATCCACTTTCCGAAAGAATTTGAAGGCGGCGGATTAAAGCCCGGCACAGCATTGCAGATACACGCAACAGCCGAGTTGCAACCCATAGATGCAAATACCATTTTTGCCGACTTTGAAAACGTAAGTTTTGCGCCTTGGACGGCAAGCAACAACACGCTTAACATTACAGGAACGATGGCTACTGAGGAAATAACTCAAAATCCGATTCCTTCAGGATATACGGGCAATCGTTTTGTAAATACCTTTAAGGGTGATGCAGCTAAAATCACCCTGACTTCACCGCAGTTTACAATAGAGAAAAATTACATTCGCTTTCGTGCCGGCGGTGGCAACTACCCTGACGAAGCATACGTGGGGTTGTTTATTAACGGGCTGCGTGTGCGTAATGCAACAGGTGATAACGGACCTGTGCTTCGCCAACAGACTTGGGATGTGCGGGAATTTATGGGGCAGACAGCCGAGATACGCATTGTTGATGCCACAGGTGCAGGCTGGGGTTTTATTATGTGCGATGAAATTGTGTTTACCGATAGCCCAAACGGTGGTGTGGGCTACACTTCAGACTTTGAAACGGAAGCGGCAAAAGTATATGACTGGTCGGATTTGGGTTTCACTTTACGAAGCACGGGCACAGGCATAACGGACGGCATAGCAGGCACAACGGGCGGCACAAACACAGAAATAACAACAACCCTTGTGCACGGCGTTCCCTTTGTCTATTTTGAACTAAACAATCTCTACCCGCTGTTAAAGCCCGCTGCCGGAGCAAAGGCAAAAATATATAATGCCGCAGGCAACGAGATAATAGCATTCCCTGCAAGCATAAATGTATTTACACTTGAATTTGACGGCAAAGTTTACGGCATACATTTGCCTGCGGGCAGCAAATTGCACCAATCAAAAGGAGGAGATTTTCAAATTGAAACACCTTCAAAAACAAGTTATGCAGTAATTTCCGTTTTGCCTTCACGTGCGCTGCTTTCAACTTACGACTTATACGCACGCAACAAACCTGCAAATACATCTTACCGCTACAAATACAACGTAAGGGCAGGCAACATAGAAACGACATTTGCACTTGACCCGAGAAATTTGGAAACAGGTGTGCGTGGAAAAACTTTGATGTGTTTTCTGCCTCATCACTACCGCAACACAGAAAAAACATTCGGTTTTATGGGAAGTGCGGATTATGCAAATTTCCTCGGCACTATGCACACTGCTGCCGACAGCATATTTACGATAAAATACAAATTCGGCGGACTTTTACCCTATATGCCCAAACCGCTCAATATGCCGCAGGAGCGCGAGGAAATGCTAAGTGACCTTTTAGACAGGGCAAGCCAATATGCAGGCGGACGCAACGGAAACACTTATGCCAAAATGCTCGGTGAACACGCAACTGCTATGCTGATGGGGCGAGCGGAAGGACATACCGCATTGTTGAATAAGGTAAAGAACGAATTAACGGCAGAGTTTGCCGACTGGCTTAATTTTAGTGCAGCCGAGCGTACAAATGCCAATTCATACTTTTTTGCAGAATACCCCGACTACGGTGCTTTTATAGGCTTCCCGCCCGGTTACGGCTCACAGGGTTTTAATGACTTGCATTTCCATTATGGTTATTTTACTGCGGGTGCTGCACGCCTTATGATGCTCAGCCCCTCTTTCAAAAATGACTATGGTGAAATGATAAAAAAAATTGCCCGTACCTATGCCAATTGGGAACACGCCACAAGCACCGGAAGCACAACAACCTCTACAACCGCCAAGGGAGCCGGAAACACAGACTACCAGCCCTTTTTGCGCAATTTTGATCCGTATTTCGGACACTCTTTTGCAGGCGGAACAGGCGATGGCGGCGGCAATAATCAGGAATCCACGTCAGAAGCCTTAAATTCCTGGGTCGGTTTATATCTTCTCGGTTTGGAACTTAATGATGAAGAAATAATAGGTACGGCAGCGATGGGCTATGTTCTTGAACGCACTGCTGCCGAGGAATACTGGCTCGATTTGCATAATGAGAATTTTCCACCCACTTATGAACACGAATACGCAGGTATAGTGCGCACCGATAACGTCGGTTACGGAACATATTTTTCGGGCGACCCGGCGTGGATACTCGGCATTCAGGCTTGTCCGGTGGACTTTTACTATACCAATTTCAGCAAGAATAAAACGCAGATGACGGCAATAAGCACTCAGATGCTTGGCGAGCGCAACTCAACAAATGCCCCTGACGATTATCCGGGCAACGCTAATCCTTACGATAACTATAAAGCGATGGGTCCCTATTTGGGCGGTTATCACCTGAATATTTTGAACTATGTAAACCCCGACAGTTCTTCAAAATGGCTTCACGAATACTGCAATGACGAAACGCCGAAAGGCGAAACTACAATAGGCGAGGAATGGCGGAATCACATCAACACACTTACCAACTATTATCAAAGCAATGCCTTTATCACCTACGGTTTGCCTGCGGAAGATTACAATACAAGCATTGCTTCGGGAGTTGTCTATAAAGACAGAAACGACTCGCTCACATATCTGCTCTACAACCCCACAAATGCGGCAATAAATGTGGATATTTATCACAACGGCAGCATTGTAAAAACCATTCCTGTAAGCGCAAGAACTTTTTACAATTCGCGTATTCCGAATGGTGAAAAACCGAGCGTTGAAATATCATCACACAATAACGGCAGCCGTCTTGCACTTAACAACGCAACAAAAATTACTGCGGTTGCTGCGGATAAAGACGGTGTAGTTTCGCGGGTGATATTTTGTTTTAATGGTGACAGCGTGGGCTTTGCAACGAGCGAGCCCTATGAAGTTTTGCTGAGTCCGGGCACAGCGGGTATGGCAACAGTCAGTGCAATAGCAGTTGATAATAACGGTTTGCGTGATACTGCAACAATAACGGTAGAAGTTATAGAACAACGTCCCTATAACGGCACTCCCTGGCAAATACCTTCGCAAACAATATATGCCGTGCAGTTCGACCACGGTGGGGCAGATGTTGCCTGTCACGATAACGACACCGCAATGCAGGGTGGCGACAATTACCGCTCGGGTACAGGCGTAGAAACAGAGAATACAAACAATCTTGCAAACAGCAATATCGGTTGGACAAATCCGGGCGAATGGTGGAAATACACGGTGAACATAGCCGAAGCCGGCGTGTATGAGATGAAAAGTTTTTCGGGCGGGCAGGGCGTATTGCGTATTTTTGTAGATGAGGTTGATGTTAGCGGTGCTTGCGCCTTCGGACCCACAGGCGGATGGGAAAAGAAAGACCTTACTGTGGGTGTGTTTCCTTTGCCGGCGGGCGTTCACGTTATTAAAGTTTTGCTCGAAAGCGGCGGTATAAATTTGGGTAGATATACTTTTTCAAAACAGCCGGCTGTTCCCGTAATAATAAATGTGCCGTATGTGCAATATCTTGATATGTTATTATCCCCTGCCGACACGCTAAATAGGGACAGGCGTTACGCTGCCGAAAACGGACTTACACTAACATCTCCGAGCACAGCGGGCAGCATTCATTTTATAGTTCAAAATTCCGCATACAGGGACACTTTGGTTTACTATAAAGGCACGCCGCTTAAAATAGACATGCAGGATTTCAGAGGTAATTACGATGTTGCGTTTTCTACCGTCAGCAGCACAAATCCTCTTGACACATTGCGGGGTATCCCCTTTACTACTCCTGTTTACAGCGGAATGGTTATAAATGTGGAGCTCACCGAGCGTGCTTTTACAGGCAATTTGCCGCCAACGGCAGATGCAGGGCAAAACAAAACAGTATATGCGCCTGCAAGCGAAGTAACGCTTGACGGCTCTAACAGTGCAGACATAGGAGGTAAAATAGTAAAATTTTTATGGGAACAGATAGGCGGAAAAAACGATGCTGTTATTGTTAATCCCGATAGTGCGAGAACTCAAGTGACCAACCTTTCGCTTGGTGATTACCGTTTCCGTCTTACAGTTACCGATGATTCGGGCAGCGTTGGAACGGACGATATTGTCGTATCGGTGCAGCCGCCCGAACAAATCGACTTCTTGCTTCGCCTGCCGAACGACAGCAGTATGGTAACAAACACCCGCCGTCCGCTTTTGCAGTGGAACGCTTGCAGCGGTGCTGTTCTGTATGAAGTTTATATGAATATATCCCGCAGCGACTACGAATGGTATGCTCCGGGAAATTTGCTTGACAGATACACCAAGATAGGGGAAACAACCTCAACAACATTCACCGTTACCACGGATTTATCCGACAGGTGGACTTATAAATGGTATGTTATAGCGCATACCACACAGGGGCAGAAATTCTCCAACAGACAACGCTTCGGGCTTTATATCCCGCAACTTGAAAATGAAAACGATGGTGTAAATATCGTAAACGGTTGCCGCGATATGAACAAGAACGGCACCATAGAGCCTTTTGAGGATTGGCATTTAACGCCTGAACAGCGTTTGGACGATATTATGAGCCGTCTTGCAAGGGATGAGAAAATTGCCCAACTTTTCTACGGCGGCAACGACAGTCCGCACTTGGACGGCTTTGCGTTTTCCTACGGAGTAGAGGGTGGAATGAGGGATGTACAGAGAGCGGCAGCGCAAACGAGAATGGGAATCCCTGTGGGATTTTTCGGTGATAAGGTTCACGGCTGGAAAACAATTTATCCCACACAACTCGGGCTTGCTGCAACACGCAGCCCGCATCTTGCCTATCTCTGCGGAAACCTCCACCGTTTGGAACAAAAGGGTTTCGGCTTTGTCGGCACGCTTGCCCCGCTTGCGGAAGTTGATACAAAAGTTCTCTACCCGCGCTTTCAGGAGGGCAACGGCGAGAATGCAGATGAGGCGGCTGCAATGGTGCGTGCAATGGTTTGCGGTATGCAGGGCGGACCGGAACTGAATCCTCACTCAATGGTTACCACCGTTAAGCACTGGCCATCGCAGGGAGCAGGCGGCGAAAGTGCTCTGCAATACGATGCCGCAACCATAGGCTACCACATGAAGCCATGGCATGCGGCAATAGAAGCAAATGCCGCTTCCGTAATGCCCGGTTACAACACTGCACCCTTTTTGGACCCTAGCGGTGCAGGTGCAAATTCAAGCAAGCCTATTATTGATTATTTACGGAATAAATTAGAGTTTAAGGGCTTTGTAATAACCGACTGGCTTGCTGCCAACACAGCGCAGTCAATAGAAAGTATAAGCGTAGGGATAGATGTTCTCGGAGGTGCACCGTCCGCACCCACTGACTTTAATGAACTTGTTGCAGCGGTTGGAATGGAAAAAATAGATGCAGCTGCAAGAAAGGTTTTGGATATGAAAATCCGTACCGGAATGTTTGAAAATCCATACACTGATACCTTCTGCAAATGGTCGCCGGAGGAGCATCACAACATAGTGCTTGAAGCAGCGCGTAAGTCAATAACATTGCTTTCAAACAAAGAGGCGGTTTTGCCTCTTGCCGGTGAAATGGCGGTTGTTTCGGGTGAGAGGTCTGTTGCTTTAGATGAGGGGCCTGTTGCTTCGGGTGAAAAGGCAGTTGCGGAGTTGAGCGGCATTGTTGTTGGAGGTCCGCGTGCTGTATGGGTAAATGAGCAGGGGCAGCACGACCAAAACCGCGATCCCAATGTTATATGGCAGAGTATTTATTACGACAACCCTCAGGCAAAAACTTACTTGCAGGCAATAATCGACAGGGCTGCGCAGAACGGCATAAATACCGAACATCACACAGGCGGTGAATACACAGGCAACGCACAAGTTGCAGTGGTGGTTATCGGCGAAGAATCCTACACGCACGGCACCCAGTGGGCAGACAAAAATCCCAATATTCCCGAAGAGCAATTGCAGGCGATAAGAGATTTTAAAAATGCCGGACTAAAGGTAATAACCGTAGTTATTTTGCCGCGTCCATACGTGCTCACTACCGTTGTTGATTTGTCGGATGCCGTAATGGTGGTTTACCGCGGCGGTAACGGCATTGCACAGGCAACGGCGGAAGTAATCTTTGGTGACTTTTCGCCCACAGGCAAACTTCCTTTCCAGTTGCCGCGCTCGCAGGCACAGGTGGGTACCGACAACGAAAACGACCAGATAGAACATTGGGAACTTCCTTATGATATAGGTGCTTCTGCAACCGAGAGGTCGCTAATCCGTATGGCAATGCAAAACGACTTGCCTGTTCCGCTTTCAGGCGACCCGCTCTTTCAATACGGCTTCGGCTTATGTTACGGCTGCGACAGCATAACTGAGCCGCCACAACCCGATACTGCAAATCCGATAGGAAATTTCAGCCTTTTATCTCCTGCAAATAACAGTACTTCCACAAATAATTTGCAAGTGTTTTCGTGGCAGATACCGAGTTTGCCCGACAGCATAACAGATAATCTTTCGTATTATCTGTATTTGGATGATGCTCTAATGGGTGTGCTTGATGAAAATTCCTGTGCTTTGGGAGAGTTGCCTGTGGGTTTGCACAATTGGTATGTGCGTGCACAGGCGGGAAAATATTTCCGCAATTCCGCAGTTTTCCGGTTTATAATAACCGAAGAAAACAGCGTAGAAACAGGCAAAAAAGCAAGGCTTGTCGTTTATCCGAATCCGGTTACAAACGGACAGTTGATAGTTGAAACAAATTTCCTGCCTGCTGCTGCTTCGGCAACTGCCACTGCTACGGCTTACGCCTATCCGCAAGTTGAAATGTATAATATGATGGGACAACTTGTTCTGTCTAAAAAATACAATCAAGGCAAAACAGTTTTAGATGTGTCGGCATTGCCGCAAGGGACTTATGTCGTGCGTGTCGGAACTCTGTTTTCTGTGGTAATTAAAAACTACTAAAAATTCCAAAGGTCAAGGCGCACGAACGCAGTGGTGAGGGAGCGTACTGAAGTACGTGACCGAGCCACAAGTGAAGTGCAACGCAGAGATTTGAAATTTTTAGTAGTTTCTAATACATAAAACTGCTGCCGCCGAGAAACTCCCGCAATATTGAAGTAGGAGGAATTTCAGTGGAATCAATTTGCTTGAAATAGGATAGGAATTTAAGCAGACGCTCTGCTTCAAAATATTCTTTGCTTGTCTGTGGAATATCGAGCAGCAGAGGCTCTACAACCTGTTTTATTACGCCGAGTTCAAACAAAAGTGCGGAATTAAACATTATGTCTGCGTACTCCTGATAAGGAAAAATATATTCGTTTTCCCCTTTTCTAACGCTTTCCCAGCGGCTAATCGTGTCCTGTGCCGAGTATCCCCTGTAATGATGGTCACGCACAATGCGCCTCAACAAACGGTTGTCGGTGCTTTTGGCAAGATTTTGCGAATCGATTGCAATATGAGTTAGAGCAGAGCAAAATATATTATACTTCATCGTGCGCGATACGCTTTCGGTAAGTTTTGGATTTAATGCGTGAATGCCTTCAATAATAAGAATTGTTTTGGGAGTCATTTTTATCTTGTCACCCTTGAATGTTCTTTTACCTGTTTTGAAATCGAAAGAAGGAATTTCAACTTCCGCATCATCTTTTGACATCAGTTCGCCGAGTTGTTCGTTGAAAAATTTTATATCAAGTGCTTCGAGTGCTTCAAAGTTATAATCGCCGTTTTCATCTCTCGGCGTTTTTTCCCTGTCAACAAAATAATTGTCTAAAGAAATTTCTTGGGTTTTAAATCCGAGCACTTGCAAATGTATTCCAAGACGCTTGCTGAACGTGGTTTTGCCTGATGATGAAGGACCGCTTATAAGAGCAATTTTTGCACTTTTGCGTTCTTTGATTTTGTCTGCAATAAGTGCGATTTTTTTCTCGTGAAGTGCTTCCGATATTTTTATAAGCCTTCCCGATTCACCGTTTATAATTCTTTTGTTTAGATAGCCCAAATAAGGAACACCGAGAATTTCGAGCCACTTTTTATGTTCCTGAAAAATTTCAAAAAGTTGTACCTGGGCATTCGCTTGCGTATGCTCTCCTGGTGCTGCAGCAGACACAATCAGACCATTGTAGTAGAGTTCTATATTGTATTGCTTTATGTATTTTGTTGAAGGTAATAATGCACTGTAAAAATAATTTGTCTCGTTGTCCAATTTATATACGGATGAAAACAGTCGATTTCTAGTTTCAAAGAGGGCAACTTTTTCTACAAATCCTTTTTTCTTGTATAGTTCGATAACTTCTTTTGTGGGTAAGGATTGATGCACAAAAGGCATATCGCTTTTTATAATTTCATCAACTCTGTTTTTTATTTTTTTCAGTACATCGTCATACAGCGATTGGTTAAGGTTTTCTATCTCGCAATAAAAACCGTAGGGTAAAGAATGCTCCACCTTAAACCAAGCTTCCGGATAAATATCGCGCACTGCTTTGTAGAAAATAAAAAACAGTGAGCGGATATACATAAGATAACCGCTTGTAGAACTAATATCAATGAAAGACACTTCTGCGTTTTCATATACTTTGTAAGATAATTCACGCAGTTGATTGTTGATGTGTGCGCCAAGAATTTCGTTTTTAAGTTTGATGTTTTGATCTTGTGCGATTTCTTGCAGAGTAATGCCTGCCTGATACTGCTTTGTTGTGCCGTTGTTAGGGCAATAAATTTCTATCATGGTAAATCACTTTGACGATAAAGTTACGATTTTTTACTTTGCGAAGCGAAGGTTGCTTGGAGCGTTAATACAAGAAGCCGAATAGCCAGAGGGGAATTTTATTTTTCCAACCTATTTCGATTTCATCGGCAGCGATGTATGAATTTTTTACATTTTTAATCTGAGAATAATCCTTATTCTTTCCGCCTACTTCAAAGACAAATTTTTTATCTACCGTAAAGTCGCCGTATTGTGAACTTGCAACCTTATGTGAGTGGTTTAATTGGTTATAGAAAAAAGTTTCTCTAATGTTGCCGATATTTGCACTGTTATCTCCGAGTGCGTATGCAAGATTGCTATTATCCAAATAAATTTTATCGGGCTTTGTTAGTGATGAAATATTTTTATCTGTCCCTCTTAATAAAGCAATCATCCTCGCTCTTTCTAATTGCAGCAGGCTCTTTGGAAAATTTGTACGCTGGATATTCACTGCATTGCTTAATTCTGTTATATTTGGGCTAAAAGGAACTTTTTCGGAAATAATGCTCAATAATCTTTTAAGTTTAATTATAGAAACATATTCTATATTATCAACTGCAGGCAGGTCAGACTCTATAACCAAATTAACAGTGTTTAGCAATCTTTGATGATAGCCTTGAAGATCTTCCTTGTAATACGGATAAAATCCTGTTTTAAGATATTGCTTAAAGAGAGGTAGAATTTTTATTTTACTTGTTATGTTATTAGCGATTTTTTTATGATTGAGAAGTATTTCATTAAGAGTAACGGGTTTAATATTTAATTTATTTTCATATATTAAAAATTCTCTAAATGACATGCCGAAAAGTTCGTATGATAAAGCCCGCCTGCTTAAATCGGCATTTCCTTTATATATGTTCAGTATGGATGAGCCTGAAAAAACTAATTTTATATCCGAATAAGAATCATAGACATTTTTTATTTCCTGTGCCCAGGTCTTATATGGATATTTATGTACTTCGTCTATAAATATATTTGTAATGCCTTCGTTGTATAATGCATCTACTGTGTCTAATAATCTATGAGTAGAAAAATATAAATGGTCAAGTGTAAAATAAAATGATTTTTCTGGATCAAGATGTTTTTTGATATGCTGCAACATCAACGTAGTTTTGCCTGTCCCTCTTGCACCGACTATTGCCAACAATCTATTATTCCAGGGTATTTTGTCCAACATATACCGCTGAAAGTTGAGGTCTGTTTCTTTTAATTTTTTGTTGTAATTTTTTTGCAGTGTTTCCATTTGTGTATATTTGAATATACAAATATAGGTATTTTTTGTATATTTTAATATACTATTGACTTACTATTGGCTTCTAAATTTTCCAAATTTCAGCCTTGCACATCACTTCGT
>JAISVE010000183.1 GCA_031271725.1 Bacteroidales bacterium | reverse complement strand
GAATTTTCGGTTTTTACATAGTCATTCGTTGTTCCCGAAACAACGGTATCGAAACCGAGCAGTTGGGCGGTCTGCATAATATCCATTGCCTTACCTTCGGCAACACCCTCTTTTACATCGAGCAAAACAACATCGTTTGCTACTTCATTCAATGCAAGTACGTGAGCGCAGGTTGCGCCTACATTTCCTGCTCCAATAACTGTTACTTTTGACATAGTTTTTATATAATTAGAGATTAATAATAATGGTTCACGGGTAAATTTTTATTGACAATATTTTACGTATAAGTTTTTACCGACAAATTTTCGCGCACAAAGGTACAAAATTTAATTCTTTAATTTCTTAATTCTTCAAGTCCAATTGTTGCTGCCATTTCCAGGCACTGCTCGTCATATCATCAAGCGAGAGGCGGGCTTTCCAGCCAAACTTGCGTTCTGCTTTTGAAGCGTCACCGTAAATTTTTTCTACATCTCCTTCGCGGCGCGGAGCAAACTTATAGTTTAATTTCACGCCCGACATCTTTTCAAAACTATTTATCACTTCAAGCACACTGTAACCTTGCCCTGTGCCGATATTGAATGTATCGAAAAAAGAACTTGCCAAAGCCGCTACAGGAACACCAAGTTCCGCAAGCATAGGCGCATATTCCAACGCCGCAACATGTGCTTCCGCCAAATCGCAAACATGAATGTAATCGCGTATGCAAGTGCCGTCAGGAGTATTGTAATCATTGCCGAAAACACTCAACACTTCACGTATTCCGGATGCAGTCTGCGTAATATAAGGCATAAGATTATTCGGAACGCCTATCGGCAATTCGCCTATCAATGCTGACGGATGCGCACCTATCGGATTAAAATAACGCAACGACACAACTTTCAAACCATTTGCCGCAGACTTGTGTTCCGTGCCGACAGTCCCGCTATTATGCGCAGCATAAGCAGCATCTCTTAAAATATCTTCCGCAATACGTTTAGTGTTTCCATATGGCGACATCGCTTCCTTGCGGGGCGAGAGTTCCGTTACAGGCAATTCGTCCGGCGAGCCGTAAACAGTACATGACGATGAAAACACAATGCGCTCGCAGCCCGTAGCCTTCATTCCTTCCAACACATTCAGCAACGAAACTATATTATTGTTATAGTATTCCAACGGCTTTTGCACACTCTCGCCAACCGCTTTATATGCGGCAAAATGTATAACCGCATCTATCGGCGCATGCTTCTTAAACACATCAACCACAGCCAAACCGTCAACCAAATCAATATTTTCAAAAGCAGGACGCACACCGGTAATCTCAGCAATATGAGAAATAACTTCTACATCCGAATTTGAAAGATTATCGACAATAACAACTTCAAAACCTTTTTCCTGCAATGCCACCGCAGTGTGAGAGCCGATATATCCCGCTCCTCCCGTTACCAATACTTTTTTCATAATTCTTATTTACTAAATTATCACCTTGCACGTCACAACGCCCTGCGCCGTTTCAAACACACAAATATAAACTCCACTCGACAGCCTGCTCACATCAAACACTCTTTCGGAACGCCCCGAAGGTATGCTCTCGCGCTCTGCCAAAGCAAGTACTTTCTGTCCCGAAACAGACACTAAATAAAGTCTGCCCGAAAGTATTTTATCAATACTAAACATAAGACGCAAACTTCCGTTTTCGGAAACCATCTGCACAATTCTATTACCATTTTGCACAACAGGCAAAACCTGTTCCACTACGGTTTTATGATGACTTGCAACACTTCCTATCGGCAACAAAATATCATCAATCCAAACTCTGTCCGAAAAATCGATACCGGATTCATCTTTATGATAATTCCATGCAAAAGTATGTTCACCTTTTTTTACAGGATAAGAAAACCTTGTCCAGTCAATGTTTCCGCCCCAATAATCAATTATCTTTCCATCTATGAGAAACTCCAAAAAATCGCCATAAACACTGCCGGCGTAAATTATTTTTTCACTCAACGTTTTATAATAAAAAGCAATGCTGTCATCGGTTAAAATATCCGCAGTAAAACTTATTTGAGATACATTGTTGTCTGCTATTTCCGCACTCGCTGCACTGAATTTTTCCGAATAAAAATTCACACTGTCTATTATCCACGGATTGTCATTGCTTACCCATTCCACAAAAGAAAAATTGCCGCTGTCAAAACTTTCATAATCCTTTGAAGTATGTGAAAATACTGTGTCTTTACCCAATCTGTTTTTTGACGATATGTCGAAAATTAAATCAAACACTTCAAAGCGTTCAACACTCGCACCTACAGTATAAGGAACAGAAAATATTTTTTCCTCATTCGGCGCAATGTTTCCCAAATTAAAAACAGATGTGCCGAACAATATTGCATCATTGCTGCTACTCATTGTAACAACAGTGTTTTCAGCTGTAGCAAATCCTTTATTTTTTAATGTGAACGTTGATGTCGTACTTTCGCTCGGCTCAACTACCGGCACTGTTTTGCCTGCAACAAAAATTTCGGGCGCAACAGCAACATAACGCAATACAAAACTCTGATTGATGCTGTCATTAACAATTGTCGTAAGTGTAAAGGAAAGCACTTCGTTATTTTTAACATCTTTGCTCACTCTGAACTTAAATCCGCTGTTTATTGCCGCAACATCCGAATTGCCCTCATTCCACTGCACAATGCTGTCTGCAACAGTTACGGAAGCATTGTCGGAATGCAAATGCAACAACACTTTATTCATTTGTTTCTGCGAATTTATATTGCAGACATCAAACGAAAACATATATTCTTTTCCGTAATCGCAAGTTGTCGCAACAACATTGCTGCTTTCTTTCAAAACAATATTTTCCAACTTGACAAAAGCCATATCCGGCACAACAAATGTAATTGTGTCTATTCTCTGTGCATAAAATTGTTTTGTAAAACAAAGTGTCGCATTGCCCGCTGAAATGCCCGCTGTACCTGCATCTCCTGCAACAATCGGCAATTTTGCAAATCCGTTTTTATCTGCAAGCACACTGCTCAAAAGCGTGTCGTTTTTAGATAAGGCAACTCTTGCATACGGCTCAGTTTGAATTTGCATAACATCATCAAGCAAGGAAACTTCTTTATCAAACACTGCATTCAAAACAAGCGGACGCTTTCTGAAAGGCATAAAAGACGGATCGCCGAAAACATGATACACTTCCCAATAATATTGCGCCATTAGCGGATAAGTAGTGCCTTCTTCCACAGCCATATTACCCCAAAACATCATTTCAAAAACATCATGCGCCTGCTCGCTGTACGGCTCGCCATGCGTATGAAAAATTTTGTCGAAAGCACTGCGTCCTGTGTTTTCATAAGTATATGTTTCGGATTCGGAGATAGAAGGAACAACGCCTACCGACCAATAAAAATCTTCATCAAAATATGTTTCGGAACTTGCACCCACAAAAGTTACAGCACCACCGTTTGCATTTTTCATCAATGCTTCACCCAAACAATCCGCACTACGATTGAAAGTTCCTGCAAGGCAGCAGTTGCCTACCACAAGCGGATACTTGCCGGCATTGCTCAACAGGCGCACATTACCGACATTAAAACTGCTTGGCGTAACAAAACTTGTTTCCGAGCCATGCCCTGTATAAAGCACAATAGACACACCCTGTTCTATCGCATTTTTTATATTATTCCATTTGTCACCTGCATCAGGACTTAAATATGAAGTAACATAAATTCCGCTATCGCGATTGAAATATTCCGAAACTTCATATTTAACCTGATTATTCAAATGAGATTTATCAAAGCCGCCATCAGTAATTTTATCAGTTCCCGCATATACAACAGCACTGTCCAAAAACTTTCCGGATATTTCCGTAATGCTTTCCATTGCTATTATTTTTTTTATCTGTGCTTGCAAATCGTTTACTCTTCTTGCAGATAAACGTCCGTATTTTATATCAGGAAGGTAGTCGCCGTCAGTGCATGTTGCGTAATACAAATCCGTTGCGTGTGCACCATTAAGTGCAAATGTTTTTTCTTTATGTGGAGGGATTTCCTCTACATCGCCAACTAACAGCAGGTATTCGGGTGCAGGATTTATTTCGTTGGCATTATCATAAAGTTGCTGTATGTAATTTTTTATTGTTGATGATGTTTTGCCTATCTCAGCTGTGTATGCTGTTCTCACATCATAGCCTTGCATCGCCTTAAACCTTACAAACGGTTGAAGTGTTTCTCTAAACATCGTGTCGGAAATTATAAGAAACACAGGAGCTGTATTGCTTGATATTATTGCATTTTCGGATTTATTTTTGTTTTTTTCACTGCTCTTAAATTTCACTTCATAATTGACATTTTCATAAACCCGCACAGTTTTTTTTGCAGGATTATATTTTACGGGGCTAACAGTAATTTTCGCATACTTCTTATCGCGCGCATAGCCGAGAATTTCAACGTTAACAAGTTCGTCCATGCCAAAACTGTTTTCGCTGTAAGCATTTTTTGAATAGACAAATTTTCTCTCGCCTCTGAAACTCTTGCTAACGGGAGGTTGCTGCGGAAAAACAGGATGTTTAAGTTTCAGTGTTGAATAACGTTCTGCTTTGACATCAACAAAAACTTCCGCATCATTCGGAATTTCGATAATCTCGGAAACAACGGGCAATGCTGGTTCGCCAAATTCTTTTGCAAAACTTGAAAAACGAAGTCCGTTCAATTTTATGATTGAAAAGCTGTCTGACACTACTTCTATTGACGGATTGCAAGTAAATGTTCTTTGGATTTTTTCAGCGTTTTGACTATACGCTACAGCATTCTGCGCCATGCACAGAGATAAAAGAAATACAATTATAAATTTCATTAAATTAAGCCTGACGGGGTTTATAGTCGGCAAATGTAAAGTTACGCAAATAAGTAATAATTCCGTTTTTAGTAATTGCTATTGAAGGGTGCTTTAAGCCATTAAAAGTTGTTGTTTTTACAAGAGTGTAATGTAT
>JAISVE010000138.1 GCA_031271725.1 Bacteroidales bacterium | reverse complement strand
CTCGCGCCGATAGTATTCAACTCAAGCCATTTTGCAAATGCCTCATCACGGGTTGATATTTTTTCTATCGCGGCAAGTTCGTCTTTTACCGGTTGATAGCCTTCTGCATTGCGCTTTACGCTATCCATTACAAGATTGTAAACCACACCTATTTTGCGGGCAACGCCGTCATTGGTCTTTGTATTCTTTGCAAGGTTTTCTACTATTTTGCGGCACTGCTCACGTGTTGTTTCCGCAACAGCATCAAAGGAGCCGTAGCGTGCATATTCGTCTGTTAGCGGATGGCTTTTCATCCAGCCGCCGCAAGCGAAATTAAAAAAATCCTGTGCAGGATTAACGCTTGTGTCAAGGTCATTCAGGTTAAGTGTTTTCATTGAGGAGTTATTTTTGCAGCCCGTTGCCATCAATGCTGCAACTATTGTTGCGGCTACGGCAGAAAATAGAAATATTTTTTTCATATAGATAATTTTTTAATTGTTTTTAAGAAAAGTCAAAATTACAACCTTTCCACACCTTAAAGATATGAGTGAGGAAATTGTTCTAAACAAAGAAATGTTAATGATAGTTTTCCGAATAAAAAAACAGGCGGACAGTATTTATAAACCGCCCGCCTGTTTCAGGTCTTGCAGCAATAGAAAAATTATTGCTTCACAATCTTGAAAGAGTTAACTCCTGCAGCCGTGCGGATACGTACAACATAATATCCTGCCGAAAGCGCATGCAAGTCTATTTGTTTTTTATCACCTTTCTGCACTTTTACAACCTTACCGCTATTATTTATCACAACAATTTCGCTAATCAAAGCACTTGTTTCTATATTCAAAATATTGGTAACAGGGTTTGGATAAACAATAAATATTTCTTTGTCTTCAATTGCAATACTGCTTACACCTTTACGCAATGTGTTGGTAAATGCAGGCTCGGAAATACTGTCGTTTTCATATTTTGCCTTTATCGCATATTGATAAACACCGTCAGGCAATTCAGCCCATGCAGCATCGGTATAAGTTGTATCGGCAACAGTTGCAAGCTCAGTCCAAACTTCATCTATCACCCTGTAAACAATATAACCGTTCACGGACTTTGAAGCCGCAGCCCCATTCTTGCCTGCTGCGTAAGAAATAGTAGAGCCATACGAAACACAATTCGCACGGAGCATAAACACACCATCTGGATTAGACTGCCAGCCGGTCATTCCGGGCATATTATAAGCGTAGGCATAACCCGGATTAGGTCCGTTGTTATCAAATCCCAAAAGACTTGTTGGTCCCGACTCCAATTCCCAATGCACCATCGCATAAAATACTCCCGAATACGGAATATCATTTAACGGAACATTTATCCACGCATTAATCGGAATAATGAATTTTTCACTGCTTCCTACCAAATTTCTATCTTCGTCAAAAATATCAATGCTTACCGTTCTTGTAGAGCCGTAGTTATCATCCACCCCATACAGATCAACACTTGTAAGCACACCTTTCTCATCCACTATAAACTCATTGCCTAACCAACCTCCGGAGCCTGAGCCGGGAGCAAGCCTGCCCTCCGCGGTGCTGTCATCCAAAATATAATTTCTGTCTATAGCACCCGGCACTGCCCATGTAACGCTAACTTCAGTTCCCGCAGCATTCACAGCCGCCTTTGCATTGCGCACAGGAAGCGTCATTTTATACAAACTGAAATCAATAACAGTGTCATTCATTATTGTGATATTATGTGTTTGCGCCGTATATCCCTTAAAAGATACTGTCAGTTCATAAACTATCCCTCTTCCACCAAAAACATCGTTTAGTTCATAAGCACCTGCCGCATCGGTTTCGGTTTGATAGCTTTCATATCCTTCAAGCATAATCTTTGCGCCTTCTATCGCCGCATCGCCGTCAGTAACAACACCCCTCAAAGTATAGGTCGAAAGAGGAGAAAAATTAATATCCTCTGTAGTTTTTCCATCGGCAGTAATTATTACTCCGCTTACATTTTGAGTTTCATAGCCGTAAAACTCCGCCTCAATATCATAGGTGCCGGGAGTCAGGTAAAAAGAATAATTACCCTCTGCATCAGTTAATCTGTACAAAGAGCTTCCTGCAATTTTAACCTTTGCTCCTGCAACCGGTTCACCGGCATTGGTAACATTTCCTTTCAATTCACCCATTCCTGAAATTGAATGCAGGAATTTAATATTGGGGAAGAAGTTCTGGGTAAATTTAGTTGCTCCTTCGGTTAAATCAGGTTTTTCAAGATTTATTTGAGTGGGACTTGAAGGTGAGTAGATATAAACTATTCTCGAACGAAAACAGTTCTCCTGATTTGTCACATAATAATTACTGTTATCATAAGTGGCACTTTCATTAGTATTGTGGGTATAAACAATCAAATTGCCGCCGCGATATTCATACGGAGTATTGAATGATACAGGCAATTCGGCACCATCCACAGTTGTGAAATCAAGCGTTCCTTCAAATACTTTTGTAAATGTTGCAGGATCGGCAAAACTGTCTCTCAAATTTGTTAATGAGGTTTCGCCTATCCACACCTGAACAGGTTTATTTGAATGCTCAACTGCAAATTTTGTTTTGTAAACAATGCCTGAAATATAGCCGCCGTTTGAACCTATTTCGTGCGGGTA
>JAISVE010000128.1 GCA_031271725.1 Bacteroidales bacterium | reverse complement strand
TTTTCAGCACGCAGGTAACGCAAGACGATACGGATTTATAGATAAATCCTATTCATCTTGGTACAAATAAAAATAAACGGAAAAATCAGCAAGCGGGAGGCGCTCTCAATCCAATGGAGTGAGAAACAAAATCGGCATAAAAGATGGGTATGTATGGTTTTTGCCGAAAGGATAAGCCTGTTAAATCTGTGGTTAGGGCTGTTTGACAGTCAGGAATGTTGCCTGTAATTGTGTTGAAATCATTGGCAACCAGCTTGGGTATTTTGTTACTGTTTTCCTGTAAAAAGAGGTTTTTCAACACACATTTGTGTGTGCCAAAATCTTTTTGAGGGGTGTTTTTGTCGGGGCTATTGTCTTGTTTGTTGTGTTTGCAGCAATCGTTTTTTTGTTTTGCGGCACATTCGGCAGCTGGCGTTTGATTGGTGTGTTGATAGTAGCATACGACAGGTTTTGCCAACATAACTATATTGGCAAGTATTAAAATTGATAATGCTATTACTTTTTTTATGTTCATTTTAAGCCTGTCGTTTTCAGGTGCAAAGTTATAATAAATTATTCTGCCGGGAATAGAAATTACGATTGCTTTTTACTTTGATAGTGGTTTATTTTTGATTATTTGTGTTTTGGGGTGTTACTTTCCGATACAAAACTTGCTGAATATATTTGCGAGGATATTGTCAGGCAGGATTTCACCGCCTGTTATTTCTGATACGCTGCTTATGGCAACTCTTATATGTTGCGCTAAGAGGTCGCTTGGGAGTCCTGCTGATATTGCGTTTAACGCTTCGTCTGTTTGCCTAACTATTCTTTGTAATATTTCATAGTGGCGGGCATTGCTTAAAATTACTTGTTGTTGTGAAATATTGTTGATACCGCAGGCTTCAAACAGTTTTTTCTTTAACTCTAAAATGTCTGCATTTTTTGCTGATATGAAAATAACATCGGAAGCGATGCCCTCAACAACATCAGAAGCAACACCACCGGTCGGAGCCGCGCCAAGCAAATCACATTTATTACCCACCAAAAACACTTTAACATTTTGCGATTTCGAAATCCGCTTTAACTCGGTAACTTCCTCCAATGCCTGCTCTAAACTTAGAGATGTTACATCAAACATATATAACCAAATTGATGCGTTTTGCATTTTTTCGTAAGTACGCTCAACACCCATTCGTTCAACTTCGTCTGTTGCAGTACGCAAGCCGGCAGTATCTATAAAACGGAATTTTACACCTTCAATAACAATAGTATCCTCAATTGCATCTCGTGTTGTGCCCGGTATATCAGACACCAATGCCTTTTCCTCGTGCAACAAAGCATTCAATAAAGTGCTTTTTCCCGCATTCGGTTTCCCTATAATCGCAACAGGAACCCCTTCTTTTATGGCATTGCCGAGAATAAAAGAATTGCACAGTGAAACAGCCTGTTCTTTTATTTTTTCAAGTAATAAAGCAAGTTCCTCACGATTTGCAAATTCAAGATCTTCTTCACTAAAATCAAGTTCAAGCTCCAATAATGAAGCAAGATGTAATAACTGTTCACGCAAATACGCAAGAAAATTTGAAAGCCCACCGCGCAATTGTTGCAATGCCAAATGATGCGAGGCTGCATTTTCGGAGGCAATAAGATCGGCAACCGCTTCTGCCTGCGCCAAATCCATACGTCCGTTAAGAAAAGCGCGTTCGGTAAATTCGCCCGCACGGGCAATGCGTGCGCCACTATCCACACATAATTCAAGCAAACGAGAAGTAATATATGTTGAAGCGTGGCAGGATATTTCGACAACATCTTCGCCCGTATATGAGTTCGGTGCCTTAAAATAAGTCAACAATACATCATCAAGCGAAGCGACATTCTTGCAATAGTAAGCGTGGCGCGGCTTCTCTATCGCAATTCCGCATATTTTTTCCGCAATAAATTTTGCCTTGCTGCCCGATATACGAACAATAGCCACTCCGCCTGTTCCGGCAGGAGTGGCTACGGCACATACGGTATCATTAAAATACATTAAGCGTGATAACTGTCTTTGATTTTTTCGATCATTCTTTTGATTGCATCCATGCAATCATCAAGAGCATCTTCAAAAGTATCTCTCTGTTTTTCGGAAAAAAGATCATTACCCGGAACAGCAATACGAACACTTGCCACTTTATTGTTAATGTCGTGTTCTTTGTCAACTTTCAGCGAAACTTCCACATTAATTGCTTGCGGAAGCAACTTTGAAATTCTTTCCGTTTTTTTGTTGATGTAGTCAACCAACTTTTGGTCGGGTTTAAATTTTACTGCATTGATAATTGTTTCCATAGTAATAAGATTTTATTAGTTACGAATACACGAATATAAGAATTTATTATGAAACAAGCAAAACTGTTAATCCCCGTCAAAAATAGCACTGCCTATACGTATCATAGTGCTTCCTTCCTCAACAGCAATTTTATAGTCGTTTGACATTCCCATGGAAACTTCGCATCGCCCGCTAACAATACCTGATAACTGCTCTGCAATGCTGCGTAAACTCGCAAATTCATTCCTTATTTTAGACATATTGTCTGTAAAGGTAGCCATGCCCATAACCCCACGCAAACGCACATTATGCAACGCCCCGAACTCCGCAGACATCAACATTTCAACCACATCATTAGCCGACTTAAAACCATATTTTGAATCTTCTTCTGCAATACGAAATTCCAATAAATAGTCAATAATCCGCTTACTCAGCAACGCTTGTCTGTTTATTTCCCGTAGCAATTCAAAGTTATCAACACTATGAATTAAAGACACAAAAGGAGCAATATATTTTACTTTATTTTTTTGCAAATGTCCTATAAAATGCCACTGAATATCCTTGGGCAATTGCTCGTATTTTTCACGCAGTTCGTTTGCCCTGCTTTCACCAAAAACCCGCTGCCCTGCGTTATATGCCTGCAAAATATCCGAAGCCGGATAATATTTTGAAACAGCCACAAGAGTAACATCAGATGGCAATTCGGAACGAATAATTGAAATATTATCGGCTATCATAGTTCTTTAATAAATTGTGCCGTAGCAGCAACATTAGCCGTAATAAAGGATAAATCCTTAAAATATATTTTTCTCTCACGTATCTCACAAACAGCATAGTGTAACAGTTCTTCGGCATAAACACGACAAAGATAAAGCCCATCCGAAGGAATTATTTTAACCGGATTGTCTATCTCCAAAACACCACCTTCGCATTTCCCCATTGCCATAAAATTATATCCAAGCAACTCATTAGCCTCCATAATTTTACCATTACGTATAAGTTCCCTTATATGTGTTGAACTTATCTTCCTGTTGTGAACAATATATTCAGGATATTTATCAACAGAAAAACCGTAATGCTTGCCTTGTTCAAGCATATCTTCATATCCACCGTTGCGGTCATGCCCAAACGAGTGATTAAAGCCCGTAATTACCTTTTTTGCATGAATAACATCAACAAGAATTTTCTTTATAAAATCATTGCTCGGAAGAGAGGCAAACTCCACTGTGAATGGCAATACCAACACATTTTGCAAGCCTGCATCTTCGAGGCATCTCATTTTTTCTTCTTCTATTGTTATAAGGCGAAATCTCTCGCGGAAGCCTTCTTCGGCAGGAATTACAAGGCGCGGGTGCGGATAAAATGTTACCAATACGCTTTCGCCATGCTCTATTTCGGCATAATGGTTAAGCAAAGAAATTATTGAACGGTGCGCCAGATGTACGCCGTCAAAAGAGCCTACCGTAACAATCGGATTTTTCACCTTGTGCCACTCGTTTATGCCGTTAAAGATTTTCATCATTGCGAATTTAAGTGTAAATTTTGATTTAAGCAACCGAGTTGCGCATGTAACACCGTTTTTTATTATCTTTGTTAGTTACGGAAATTCCAAAAATTTCCATGTAATTATTTATGTTTAATAACTAATAAAATATATTATGAAAAAAATTACCATTGCCGCAATTATTTTAGGATTTATAAGCCTTTTTGGCTGCAAATCCGATGCACCTAAAACAAATAGCGAAATAAAAGCCGTTCCAACAGGCGAAGGACTGCGTATTGCCACTGTAAATACCGACAGTTTATCGGCAAACTTTGATATGGTTGCAGAAATTACAAAAGAGATTGAAGCTACAGGTAAAAAACTTGAAGGCGATCTCAGACGCCAGATGACTGCCTTTCAATCCGATTATGAAAATTACCTTAAAATAGGTGCCACCATGACTCTTTCGGAACAAAAAAAGAAAGAGGCTCAACTCGAAAGCAGGCAACAGGAACTTGCCGCCCTGCAACAACGTTATAGCGAGCAGGCAGCACAGCATCAAATACAAAAAATGCAAGAAGTACAGGAATATATTTTTGCATTCATCGCTTCCTACAACAAAGAACACGGCAAATACAACGTAATTTTGCCAAGGTCGATGTCAAGCGGCATTCTTTATGCAGACCCCGAAATGGATATTACAGGTGAAGTTATTGAGGCAATAAATGCCGAATATGCAAAAACACGCAAAAAATCCAAATAAGTGTTAAATTCCGAAAAAGAAATAATGCTTCCGCTTATACGACAAGCATTAAAAGAAGATATAGGTAGTGGTGACCATACTTCACTTGCTACAGTGCCTTCAAACGCGAAAGGTAAAGCTGTGCTTATTGCCAAAGAGGACGGTATTGTTGCAGGAATTGAGGTTGCCGAGATGGTGTATAAAGAAGTATCAACAAACACTATTTTCAAAGCATTTAAAAAAGATGGCAACTCAATAAATACCGGCGATAAAATTTTTGAAGTAGAGGGCTCTTCACAAAACATTCTAACTGCCGAGCGGCTTTCGTTAAACTATATTCAACGCATGAGCGGTATTGCAACACATACACGCCGACTCATCACTCTCATACGCAATGCAGGCAGCACTACCACATTACTTGACACTCGCAAAACAACACCTAATAACCGCATATTCGAAAAAATGGCGGTACGTATTGGCGGAGGCAATAATCACCGTTTCGGGCTTTTCGATATGATTTTAATTAAGGACAATCATATTGATTTTGCAGGCAGCACAACAAAAGCCTTAGAACAAGTCAAGGAATATCTGATAGAGCAAAAACTAAATCTAAAAGTAGAAATTGAAGTGCGCTCTAACAAAGAGTTGCAGGAAGTACTTAATTGGGGCGAAAAAAATTCGGATTGCCTGCACAGGATTATGCTTGATAATTTCACACCGGCAGCATTGCAAGAAGCACTCACAACAATAAACAAACGCTACGAAACAGAGGCATCCGGCGGCATCACTGAAAAAAATCTTCTTGAATACGCAACAACAAATGTTGATTTCATTTCAATTGGTGCGCTAACACATCATATAGAGGCACTTGATTTAAGCTTAAAAGCAGTTTGAGAAAAATTTCAACCATACTTATAATACTGCTATTGTATAACTCTATCAGTGCAAAGGAACTTTCGTCAAAAGCGGAAGTAATAGACGCATCCAAAGTACCTAAAAGCGTAATGAATAACTTCAAAATTTATTATCCTGTTGCAAAAGTTATTCGCTGGGAAAGGGAGAAGACGGTATATAAAGTATATGTAGTAAGTGAAAAGGTAAAGGAAGTTGCCTCGTTTGAATATGACGGTGACTGGGTGCAGACAGAACAATACCTGAAACCTGATCAAATCCCTCTTAAAGCCCATGACTTTATTAAAGAAAAATTTCCTCTTTATTCTATAGGAGAATGTAGTTATATTTCTTATGTTGATGGTGTTCCGTCATATCTTGTTCAAGTGCATCTCAAATCAAGCAAGGATTACATACGCCCTTTACTTTTTGATATTACAGGAGCAATAAAGAAAATAGACGGGCTTGATGTCAGGCAAACAGGAGATATTACTGCAGACGACTACACCGACAAAAGAAGCGACAGTATAAAAACGCAGACAAAACCAAACACAACAACGGAAATAAAAAATTCAAGCATAGTTGCCGGCGAAAAAGTCGTGCGTATTTCAGATGTAATAATGAAGCAATTTAGAAGGCGTTTCCCACGAGCAGAAAAAATTTCATGGATAAAAGAAGGTAAAGAATATATTGCAAAATTCACAAACTACGACCAAATTATAGAAGCAGTTTTTCTTGAAGACGGAATGCAGGTTTACACTTCCTACCCTTTCTTCAAACATAATATGCCCTTCCCTATAGAGCAACATTTCAAGAATGAATCAAAAAAGTATAAGTTTGTTCAAGGCAAGCGTGTAGTTTATGAGAGCAAATATCGCCGCTCTGTTGTAGAGGAAGAATTAAAACCAAAAGATTTTTACGAGGTAATAATGTCTTACAGAATACCTAAATCAAAGGAAACGGAATACTACCGTTTTCGTTTTAATCAAACAGGGCAATTAGATTTCCAAATACCGCACAAGCCATGATTACTCCGCGCAAATTTATATTATTATGCCTTGCATTATCTTTATGCCTGTGCGAGTTGCAGGCACAGCGAGGGCGGGGTGGACATGCCACAGCAAAGTATTCGGAGATACGTACTTCGGACGGAATGATGATACTTCGTGAGGATGTTATTATAAAGACCAAAGGCAATACTATTTACAGCGACTATGCCGAATATGATATAAATACGGAATCCTGCATTGCAACAGGTAATGTAAGAATAAAAACACGTCAAAAATCAACCATTACGGGAAAAAAACTTGATTATCACGGTCCTAGCGGGGTTATAAATATAATAGATGATGTTGTTATGAAGGAAAAGGATCTTGTTATGAAAACTCCCTCGCTGCGTTATGAGTCAATACAGGATATTGCACATTATGACAAAGGTGCGGATATGGTTTCCGGTGATGTTATTCTTGTTTCAAGTTGGGGAAACTACAATGGCAAAACAGGACTTTTTAACTGTTACAAAGATGTTGTTGTTACACATCCCGAATATGTAATCTATACCGACACGATGGATTACAATAAAGACGGAATGTCCAACTTCAAAGGTCCTACGGATATAATTACCGATGATTATAAAATGTACTGTGAAAACGGTTGGTATAATAAAAATAAAGAGCGTGTAAACCTACGCACAAACGCCTATATCAGAATGAAAGACGGGCAACTGCTTTACGGTGACAGCATAAATTATTCCTTAAAAGAAGAGCAAGGAGAAGCATTTCGTAATGTCGTATATTACGATTCCGCTAACCAAGCCGTTGTTTTGGGTGAATATGCAGAAAATGACGAAAAAAAAGGATATGGTTTTTTCAGTAATAATGCACGAGGCTTTATGATACAGGAAGGCGATACTCTTTTTATTTCTTCGGACAGCATGATGCGCGTATTTTATGAGCCCCGTAAAGAAAAAGACAGCAGCGAACGCAGCATTGATAGAATAGAAGCATTTAGAGATGTGCGTATATTCAGAGAAGATATGCAAGCTATATGCCAAAAAATGATCTACTACCAAAGTGATTCCACGCTTTATATGACAGAACTGCCAATGACTTGGGTGAACGGTTTCCAAATAGACGGAGATACTATAAGAACATTTTTTGAAAACAATCGCCCAAAAGAAACTCTTGTGGGCAAAAATGCTTTTATCACCGCCCTTGTTCCCAAAAGCAATTCTCTCTATCATCAAATAAAAGGACGGAATCTATTCGGATATTATAACGATAATAGCCGCTTGGAAATGGCGGAAGTAAAGGGCGGAAAAGTTGAGGCAATTTATTATGTTGTTGATGAAGAAAAAGACGAACTTGTCGG
>JAISVE010000073.1 GCA_031271725.1 Bacteroidales bacterium | reverse complement strand
TTCATCATTGCATCTACTCTACCATTAAAGCCGAGAGTGCCGTCATCGGTGCAAAGAAAAAGTTCGCCCGCAACCTCTGCCATTTCTTTTTCCAAAACCATCAAGTTTGCAGAGCGTGCGCCAAGAATAACATCACAGTTTTTGCTCTTTTCTTTCATCCACTTTACTTGCGGATAAATGGGGGCAGCTGCCACCGAGCCTGCAACAAATAAAATATTGCGGGCTGCTACATCGGAAAATTTTTCGTTAACAAACTCCGAAGGATGACCAAGTGGTCCCACAACATCAGCAAAGCTATCGCCAATGTTAAACGCTTCCATCTTGCGCGTGGAATTTCCTATAACTTGAAAAACAATCCTTATAGTTCCTTTATCTCTATCGTAATCGCATATTGTAAGTGGCACCCGCTCGCCGTTTTCGTCAGGCACAACAATAAGAAATTGTCCGGGCTCTGCTGCCTGTGCCAAGCGTGGCGCGTAAACATCCATGCTTACTATTTGTTCACTTAACCGTTCTTTTGTGATAATTTCAAAACGCTTCATAACTCTTCATGCCTTTAACTCATAAAGTTACAATTAAGATGAGTAAAAAGCAAATATGTATCAACAATCAAAGCTCGGCGAAATTTTCTATCTTTGCCCACTATTATAAAAAATTATTTATGGAACAACAAACTTTTGAATTGACTCTTGCACCGCTGTCGCTGCAAGATATAGACAAGATTATCAAGAAAAATCTTAAACTTTCCCTTTCGGACGAAGTGCGCTCCCGCATTGCTGCGTGCAGAGAATATTTAGACCGAAAAACCGCAGAAAGCAAAAAGCCTATTTACGGCGTTACTACAGGCTTCGGCTCGCTCTGTAATGTTTCGATTCCGCAGGAAGATTTATCAACCCTGCAAAAAAATCTTGTGATGAGCCACGCCTGTGGCACAGGCGACTATGTTCCGCTTGAGGTGATAAAACTAATGCTGCTGCTGAAAATAAAATCGCTTTCACTTGGTCATTCGGGCGTGCAGGTAAAGACGGTAGAGCGTTTGGTGGATTTTTTCAACAATGATGTTTTGCCTGTGGTTTATCAACTCGGCTCTCTCGGTGCTTCGGGCGACCTTGCTCCGCTTGCACATCTCTGTCTGCCCTTGCTTTCGCTCGGCGAAGTTTGGTTTAACGGTGCACGCCATAAGGCAAAAGTTGTGCTTGACCATTTCAAGTGGGAATCAATAGAATTGCAATCGAAGGAAGGTCTTGCGCTACTCAACGGCACACAGTTTATGAATGCCTATTCTGTTCGCAATATCTTAAAGGCGCAGCGTCTGTATGAATGGGCGAATACTATCGGCGCGCTTTCTTTGGATGCTTTTGATGGTTTGGTTGAGCCTTTTTATGCTCCTGTGCATGAGATACGCGGGCAACAGGGACAAATTGCCGTAGCGAGTGCATTGCGTGAATTGCTTGACGGCAGCGAGATTTGCGCAGGCACAAATGCAGGCGCAAATGCAGACACAGCAGGCAAGAAAAAACACGTGCAAGATCCCTACTCTTTCCGTTGTATGCCGCAGGTACACGGTGCAAGCAAAGATGCTATCGACTATGTTGCGGAAATAGTACTGCGTGAAATTAACGCCGTTACTGATAATCCCACAGTTTTTCCCGAACAGGATGTGGTTGTTTCGGCAGGTAACTTCCACGGGCAACCGCTCGCATTAACGCAGGATTTTCTCGCCATAGCAGTTGCGGAACTTGCCAACATATCCGAACGCAGAACATATCAACTAATATCGGGCAAACGCGGACTGCCGCCCTTTCTTGTAAAAAATCCGGGACTAAACAGTGGCTTTATGATACCGCAGTATGCCGCCGCATCTATTGTTTCCCAAAGCAAACAACTATGCACACCGGCAAGTGTGGACAGCATTGAGAGTTCTCAGGGGCAGGAAGACCACGTAAGTATGGGCGCAAATGCCGCTACAAAGGCTTTCAGGGTTGTTGATAACACAGAACGTGTACTTGCAATAGAACTTTTTAATGCTGCACAGGCTTTGGAGTTTCGCCGTCCGCTAAAGAATTCGCCTGCACTTGAAAACGTCATCAAAAATTTCCGCCAAACAGTGCCTTTCGTAGAAAACGACTGCGTTATGCACACTCTTATCGAAAACTCTGTTGAGTTTTTAGAAAAAAATACGGTGCTGTAAGCCGGGTCCTGTACCTGCAAACAGGCGACTGCCATTTATCTCGGCGTACCGTTGCCGCTACGCTCTATCGAACTACCCCCCGCCAAGCCTGAAACCTAAACTTTGAAAAGCAAAACGCTTTCCGCTGACGGTATATTTGTTCTTTCAACCCATAAGGTTTGCCTCGTTTGTATATCACTATACAAAAGTGTGGGCTCTTACCCCACATTTTCACCCTTACCTTTCTGCAAAACAAAAAGGCGGTATATTTTCTGCTGCACTGTCTGTCACACTCAAAAGAATGTGCCTTCCCGTTAGGAAGTATGGTGGTTTCCGTTGCCCGGACTTTCCTCGAAACGCGCTAAACACACGCTGCGCGACAGCCCACACCGTATTTAAAAAATCTTTATTATTTATACCAAAAGTAAATTTCTAAAAGTAGTTAGATACGAGGCGCGCAAATGCAGAAATGAGGGAGCGTACTAAAGTACGTGACCGAGTTTCAAATGAAGCGCAACGAAGTAGATGACTGCTTTTAGGAGTTTACTTTGTAAGATGTTCTTCGATAATCTGAACCAACTGCTCCCTACTCGGCATTCCCGGCTGCACTCCAAGCAATTCCCCCTTTTTACTCACATACATCAATGTAGGGATACTCCTAATCTGGAATACCGTTGATATTTCGCGATTTTTATCGGTATTAACCTTATAGAATTTCACCTTATCACGATACTCCCACGACAAGTCGTCAAGAATAGGAGCAAGACGCTTGCAGGGACCGCACCAATCCGCATAAAAATCAACTATACAAGGCATACTGCCGCCTTCATATACAAATTTTTGAGTATTTTTAGTGTAGTCAAAGATAAGTTTCTTAAACTCCGCCTCACTTATATACTGCACTTTGCT
>JAISVE010000008.1 GCA_031271725.1 Bacteroidales bacterium | reverse complement strand
AATTCTACATAAATAAAACAGTAGAAAACAATTGGAGCAGGGCTGTCCTCGAATATCAAATTGAAACCAATCTCTATGAAAGGCAAGGGAAAGCGGTAACAAATTTTAACTTGACTTTGCCCGATACGCATGGCGATCTTGCAAATGAAATAATGAAAGATCCCTATAATTTCGATTTCTTACGCTTATCGGAAAAAGTAAAAGAAACAGATCTGGAAAAAGCACTTGTGGATCATATCTCGCAATTTTTACCCGAACTTGGTATTGGTTTTGCTTACATGGGGCGGCAGTTTCCGCTAAAAGTTGGCAAAAAAGATTATAGAACCGACTTGCTGTTTTACCATACAAAGTTGAAATGCTATGTTGTAATAGAATTAAAAACAAGAGAATTTGAACCTGAATTTGTCGGTAAATTGAATTTCTACATAACATCAATAAATGAAATTATAAAAGACAGTACAGACAAGCCTACAATAGGAATTTTGCTTTGCAAAAATAAAGATAATTACGAGGTTGAATTTTCGTTAAAAGATATAAATAATCCGATAGGAGTAAGTACGTTTCACTATACAGAATTGTCAGACGATATTAAGGCTGCGTTGCCGTCTGCCGAAGATTTGCAAAACGAACTTCTTAATTTTGAAAATAATCATTTATAAATTATAATATTATGGGAATACCGGATTTTCAAGCAATAATGCTTCCTTTGTTGAAACAAATACAAGATGGAAAAGAGTATAAATTAGATACAATAGTTGATTTAATGGCAAGAAAGTTTAAAATAACGGATGAAGAGCGAAAAGAACTTTTGCCAAGCGGTCAAACATTTGTATTTGGTAGTCGTGTAGGTTGGGCACGAACTTATATGAAAAAAGCAGGATTAATTGATACACCTAAAAGAGGTTATATGAAAATAACCAATCGAGGTTTGAATGTACTTAAAGAGAATCCTATAGTAATTAATGTCCCATATTTGAAGCAGTTTCCACAATTTTTGGAGTGGCAAAGTATAAAAAAAGAAGATACTCAAACGGGTTTAGAAATAGGAACTACACAATCTGAATCAATCAATAGACAAACACCGGAAGAACTTTTAGATTACTCATATTCTCAATTAAGGGAAGGACTTGCAATTGAATTGATTGAAAAAATTAAAGAATGTTCGCCGAGTTTTTTTGAGCGTCTTGTAATTGATCTATTAATAAAAATGGGCTATGGCGGATCAAGGCAAGAGGCAGGTAGGGTTGTAGGAAAATCAGGAGATGGTGGCATAGATGGAATAATAAATGAAGATAAATTGGGATTAGATTCTATTTATATTCAAGCGAAGAGGTGGGAAGATTCGGTGGGCAGACCTGAAATTCAAAAATTTATTGGTGCTTTGGCCGGTCAAGGTGCGAAGAAGGGAATTTTTATAACGACATCTTGTTTTACCAAAGATGCTAATGAATACTTACCAAAGAACGATACTAAAATCGTACTTATTGATGGAAGAAGATTAGCAGAATTGATGATAGAATACGGTGTAGGTGTTGCTACGAAAATTAACTACGAAATAAAGAGAATGGATATTGATTACTTTGAGGAATAATGAACGATGAATACAATAGAAAATATATTGACGATAACGGTTAAAGAGGCGGTAAAGAAACTTTTTGAAGCTGAAATTACGGACGGTCAAATTCAGTTGCAAAAGACAAATAAGGAATTTGCAGGCGACATTACAATTGTAGTTTTTCCTTTTGTTAAGTTGGCGCGAAAATCACCTGATGAAACGGCGCGTTTGGTAGGAGAGTATTTGACGGCGAATGTGCCGCAGGTAAAGGGTTTTAATGCCGTAAAAGGTTTTCTTAATCTTGAAATATGCGATGAATATTTTGTGGAGGCGTTGCAATCTTTAAAGGGTATTGATAACGAAATGCGTGATAGTTTAACAGCAGATGCTCAGCCGACAGTAATCGAATACTCATCTCCCAACACCAACAAACCACTGCATTTGGGACATATCCGCAATAATCTTTTAGGATGGTCGGTAGCGGAAATTTTGAAAGCCACAGGCAAGAATGTAAAGAAGGTAAATCTTGTAAACGATAGGGGTATTCATATTTGCAAGAGTATGCTTGCGTGGCAACTTTTCGGTAATGGTGAAACGCCCGAAAACAGCGGCATCAAAGGCGATCATCTTGTAGGCAAATACTATGTTATCTTCAGTCAAAAATACGCAGAGCAAGTTACTGCTCTCGTCAATAAAGGCGTAGATAAAGACGAAGCGGAAAAGCAGGCACCGCTAATGCAGCAGGCGCAGGAAATGTTGTTGAAATGGGAGCAAGGCGACTCCGAAATAGTTGCGCTGTGGAAGCAAATGAACGGCTGGGTTTACAAAGGCTTTGATGAAACCTACAAAAAACTCGGTGTTGATTTCGACAAAATTTATTACGAATCCGAAACATATCTACTTGGCAAGGAAATAGTGCAGAAAGGGCTTGCCGATAATGTGCTGTACAAGCGTGAAGACGGCTCTGTATGGGCAGACCTTACAGCAGAAGGTTTGGATGAAAAATTGCTTTTGCGTAAAGACGGCACTTCGGTTTATATGACGCAGGATTTAGGCACGGCACTTTTGCGCAACAAGGATTTCAATGCCGAAGAATTGATATATGTTGTAGGTAACGAGCAGAATTATCACTTTGATGTATTAAAGCGCATATTGCGTAAACTCGGCTATGAATGGGCGGAGAAAATCGTTCACCTGTCTTACGGAATGGTGGAATTACCCGAAGGTAAAATGAAATCGCGCGAAGGAACTGTTGTTGATGCTGACGATTTGATTGCTGAAATGACTGATACAGCCCGCAAAACAACGGAAGAACTTGGCAAGGCAACAGAGGTTGAAAATCCCGAATTACTCTATTATCAACTTGCAATGGGGGCTTTGAAATACTTTATTTTGAAGGTTGACCCCGTAAAGAATATGCTGTTCAACCCCAAAGAAAGCATAGATTTTAATGGTAACACAGGTCCTTTTATCCAATATACGCACGCAAGGATTTGTTCATTGTTGCGTAAAAATGCGATGAGTGAGGGCAGAGACTGCTTGCAGGCTATGCCTAGCGAAGAAGCATTTTCACTGCGAAGCAGTAAATCAGAAGATACTATTAGCGGTTTGAATTCCGGTGTGGACATCTCACAAAAAGAAAAAGACCTAACCGCACTTTTGCTTGCATATCCGCAAGCAGTAAAGCAGGCAGCGGACACATTCAGCCCCGCAGTTA
>JAISVE010000168.1 GCA_031271725.1 Bacteroidales bacterium | reverse complement strand
TATTATTTGTTTTTATTTTATAAAACTCGTTTCATAAAGCGAATAACCATTTCCATAATGGAATTACTTCAATAGTTTTACCGCTATTAGTTATTATTGTTTCTTCTTCGTCTTTTGTGATAATTGACATATTTTCCAAGTCGAATTTGCCGGATAATTTATCTAATGCATCAACTTCTCTCTTGCGAGTGTCCAGGTCTGACATGGAATATGAAACTTGAATTGCAAGTTTTTCATCAGGAATGTAAAAATCTACTTCAATATTTTTATTATAGAAGTACAATTCTTTTTTATACTTTTTTAATAATTGTATTGCTACAATGTTTTCTAACAGGAATGTATTGGGGTCTATAAGAAATAAATTAAGCAGTCCGTTATCAATAAAATAATATTTTCTATTACTTTCTCTTTCTTGGAATTTTGCCGAAATATTTTCAATTGCAAATATTAACAACGATTCTTTCAGGTATTCCATGTAATCAATAACGGTATCTGTTGTGATTTTTTTTCCCGATGCGGAAACAATATTGGCAATCCTGTTATATGACGATGGCTGTTTAATGTTTTCCGCAAGTTTTTTTATTAAAATTTTTAACGCAAAATCATTTCGTATTTGATGACGGGCAATCAAGTCGCCATAAAATATTTTTTGATACAAATTACTTATCCATTCCCGCTTATCAGCAATGTTAACAACTTCGGGCAAACCGCCGAAATAAAAATATTTCTCAGAAAATTTTATGATTTCATTTCTGTATTTATGCTTGGCGTTTTTGTTTGATAAATCAATATTGTTAAAATGTAAAAATTCTTTAAAAGAAAGTGGAAAAACCTCTGTTATCATAAATCTTCCGCCAAGTGTAGTTGCAATTTCCTTGCTGAGCATTTTAGCATTACTTCCGGTAATAAATACACGGTATCCGGTGTCGGCAAGGCGGCGTGCAAATTTTTCCCAACCCTGCACTATCTGAATTTCATCAAGAAAAAATATAGGTTTAGAGTCAAATAATTCTTCATAACAAAGTTTTATTTGTTCCAAATCGGAGATGTTCAGTACTCCTAAGCGGTCGTCTTCAAAATTAAAATAAAGAATTTCATCTTTTGAATGTCCGTTTTTTATCATCTTTTGGATTTGCTGGAACATCAGAAATGATTTTCCTGCTCTTCGCAAACCAACGAATACATAATTTAGATTATCCTCAATATTGAAAGGACGGACAAATAATTGCTTGTTTAAGGCAATTTCCTGGTATTCCAATATTAGTTGCTTAGTTAAATCCTTTTCCATAATCCGCACGTTTGTCTTTTATAAAAGTTAAATAATAGTCGATTTTATCTTTCATATTAGACAACACGTGCAAATATATGAATTATTCGTCAATATAACAAACGTTATGTTATTTCGCTACTCTTTCGAGCCAGCGTACCATTGCGAGCATCACAAGCATTGAAACGGCACAGGCAGCGGCAAATACAAGCCAGCAAGCCCAAAGTGGAACGCTCGTGTAAAGTATTCCGCCGATAAAGAGTATAAGATTTCCGATTGCAGTTGCGGCGAGCCAGAAGCCCTGCATCATTCCTTGCAAGTGGGGTGGTGATACTTTGGACACAAATGAAAGTCCGAGCGGTGAGATAAACAATTCTGCCACCGTCATAATAAAATACATTCCAACCATTACCCATGGGGTGAGTTGGATTGCGCTGATTTCGCTCGCGCTCATTCCTGCAAGGGCTGATTTTGCCGGAAGTACAGTTGAAACAAGGAGCATGAACACATAACCGAGTGCGGCGATTCCCATACCTATTGCAATCTTTCTTGGGGTTGACGGTTCTTTGCCTTTTTTTCTCAGAGTGCCGAAAAGCCATATAATAATCGGAGTTAAGAATACAACAAAGAAAGGGTTAACGCTTTGGAAAATTTCCGCACCCTTAATTGAAGTAAAACCAAGATTGATATTTATTGCCTCCAAGTTTATATAGTCGCGTGCAAAATAGGTTAATGAGTAGCCGTTTTGGTGAAATGAAAACCAGAAAAAAATAACAATTCCAAACACTGCAAAGAGGGCATAAATGCGCTGTCTTATTTCCTGTATGCTCATTTTTATTTCTTCACTGCTTGCAGCTGATGCGTGCTTTTCACCGGGATTTGGGAATTTCTTTTTATTGAATAGATAGATTATAAGTGATATTACCATTGCTCCGGCTGCTGCCATAAAAGCGTATTGAAAACCACGACTGAATACATCCAAGTATTGATTTGCAAAAGTTGCGAGATCTGCAACACTTGTACCTGTTACTTCATTTGCATAGAGTTGCATCTTGTCAATTCCGTCTGCTTGAAGTCCGCCACCAATATATTTGTGGCAGAGTTCGGGGAGAGCAGCGTTATAATCGAAACCATTTGCTTTAAGCCACCAATTTCTAACTCCTACAGCAATGAAGGGAGCAAAGAAACCTCCGATATTGATAAACATATAGAATATTTGATAGCCGACATCGCGGAATTTACCATACTGCGGATTGTCATACATTTGCCCTACCAAGGCTTGCAGGTTTCCTTTGAAAAGCCCGTTACCAAAGGCGATAACGAAAAGTCCTGCGCAAGTTAGGGTGAGGTACAGTGCCTGATTCGGAACAGGAGTAGGGGTGGGAATTGCAATCAGAATGTAGCCTAAAGTCATAATAAGCAGACCCGTCATAATTGTACCTTTGAAATTGCGGGTACGGTCGGCAATTATACCACCCACCAATGCCAATATGTAAATAGAAGCATAAAAGATGGAGTAAACAACACCGGTTTGTGTTTCGGAAAGTCCGAATTTAGCAGATATGAACAGCGTAAGAATCGCCATCATAATGTAGAAGCCAAAGCGTTCTCCCATATTTGAGAGTGCGGCTCCTATTAGTCCTTTTGGATGATTTTTGAACATAAA
>JAISVE010000162.1 GCA_031271725.1 Bacteroidales bacterium | reverse complement strand
ACTGATACGGGCAGCACAGGCAAACTCAACGAAGTAATGCAACTCTTGCTTGATCTAAGACAAGAAGCTAAAAATAAAAAGGACTTTGCCCTCTCAGATTCAATCAGGGATAAACTTACATCCAAAGGAATCCAAATAATGGACAGCAAAGACGGCGCAAGTTGGCAAATTAAAAATTAATATTATGGAACAAAATGCTTTTACTACGGGTGGAATCCCTATGATTTGGATTATTTTTTTCGGCTTTGTAATTTTAAGTTGGATAATAAGTGCTTCACTTAAGAATAAATTCAAACGTTATTCTAAAGTGCCAACTGTAGGCGGACTTACAGGACGCGATGTGGCCGAAAAAATGCTGCGCGAAAACGGTATAATGGATGTTACTGTGATAAGTACCGCAGGCAGACTCACCGACAATTACAATCCCGTAAACAAAACCGTAAATTTGAGTACGGATGTTTATAACGGCAATAGCGTTGCTGCCGCTGCCGTTGCAGCCCACGAATGCGGACACGCAATACAGCATGCCACTGCATATAGGTGGCTTAATATGCGTTCCACACTCGTACCGGTGGTTTCTTTTGCATCAAACTGGATACAGTGGGTATTGCTTGCAGGTATTATACTTGTAAACACTTTCCCATACTTGCTATTATTCGGTATTGTTTTATTTGCAATGACCACACTGTTTAGTTTTATTACACTTCCCGTTGAGATAAATGCAAGCAAACGCGCAATAGCATGGTTGGACAGCTCTGGCATCACTACTTACGAAACCTTGCCAATGGCGAAGGATGCCCTCAAAACAGCCGCATATACTTATATTATTGCTGCATTGTCATCTTTGGCTACCTTACTCTATTATGTTATGATCTTTTTGAACCGCAGGGATTAAAAAGCGAACTAACTTGAATTAAAAAGCGAGCAAACTTGCTTTTCACCTCCCTTAATCGTACCTTTAAAAAATATCTAAAACACAAAAATAATCATGAGTACAAAAATTCTTGTTGCTACCGAAAAACCGTTTGCCAAAGAGGCAGTTGACGGCATTCGTTCAATTATTACAGAGGCAGGCTTCGAGCTTGCACTTTTGGAAAAGTACACTTCCGTTGACGAACTGTACAAAGCAGTTGCAGATGCAAGCGCTCTTATCGTGCGTTCCGACAAAGTCACACGCGAAGTTATCGAACATGCACCCAATCTTAAAATCGTTGTACGTGCAGGTGCGGGTTTTGACAACCTCGATCTTGAAGCGTGCACTGAAAAGGGTATCGTTGCTATGAACACTCCCGGACAAAACTCAAACGCAGTTGCAGAACTCGCTGCCGGTTTGATGATTTTCCTCTACCGCAACTCCTTTACAGCAGGCACCGGTAAAGAACTTAAAGGTAAAAAACTCGGTATCCATGCCTATGGTAATGTTGGTATGAACGTTGCCCGCATTGCGAAAGGCATCGGTATGGAAATCTATGCCTACGATGCTTTTTGTCCGAAAGAAGTAATCGAAAAAGACGGTGCTGTTGCTCTCGACTCGGCAGAAGAACTTTACAAAACTTGCGATGTTGTTTCATTGCATATCCCCGCCACTACCGAAACCAAAAGTTCCATCAACTATGCTCTTTTAAATACCATGCCTAAAGGTGCTATGCTTATTAACACCGCACGCAAAGAGGTTATAAACGAGGCAGAGTTGGAAAAACTTATGGCAGACCGCACTGATTTCAAATACGCCACCGATATTATGCCCGCCAACCATGAGGCTATGACGCAATTCGGTGCACGTTACTTCGCAACTCCAAAGAAAATGGGTGCTGAAACTGCCGAAGCAAACGTTAATGCAGGACTTGCTGCCGCACGTCAAATTGTTGATTTCATAAAGACAGGCAACAAGAAATTTCAGGTTAACAAATAGTAAAGCGTACACACGTACTAAAATCGAAAAGGCGAACCTTAAGGCTCGCCTTTTTCATTATGCACAAACTACTGCATATATTCTATAATTATAAAATACTATCTTATTATAAATTTACGTACCTTTACTGCATTATATGTTTAATAAAATTCTCTTTTGTTCTCTCTGTTACAGTCTGTGCTGCGGTTGCTCCGATCAGTCAAATAATTGCGATTTCAGCAAAATAGATTTTCATAATGGCGATATTGTTTTCCGTAAAGGCGTAGGAGCAAAAACACGCGCTGTATTGCAAGCCGACAAAACCGGTATTTACAGCCATGTTGGAATTATTATTGCAACAGCAGACAGTTTTGGTGTTATCCACATTACTCCGGGTGAAAGAGAAGCAAGCGAAACCATTGACCGTATAAAGATGGAAACGCCGCAAATATTTTTCGGAAAAGATCGCGCTCAACACGGAGCTCTTTACAGGCTCGCAAACGACACACTGTCCGTAAACACAGCTGTCATGCACGCACAGCGTTTGCTGAAAAGCGGCATTGCCTTTGATCATGATTACAAATTGGAAGATACAACAACAATGTATTGCACGGAACTTGTATATTATGTTTACATGCTTGCAGGCAAAGACATTACTTCCGGCAAACGCAGCGAAGTTAACATGCCTGTGTATAACGGAACATATATTTTCCCTTCAGATATTTATACCAATAATGACTTCAAATTAATTTATAAATTTTAATAATTCGAAGCATTGATAATCGACGTACAAAAATTATAAACCAATAATAAAAAAAATTATGAAAAAATTAGCATTATTTTTAGCAGCAGCTGTTTTCGCTGTATTTGCGATTAGCTGTGGTGGTGGCAACAGCCCCAAAAACATTGAAAAGAAAATTGCCGCACAACTTGAAAAAGGCAACTATGAACAAGCCGTAACGGTTATGTTTGAAAACCTTGACACTGACGGCAACGAGGCATCAGAACTCACTCCTGAGCAAATGAAAGAATTTGCAAAAAAACTTGAAGAAAGCAACGCTGCAAAAGGTGGTATTAAAAGTGTAGAAGTCCTCAGTGAAACAATCGCAGAGGATGGCAAAACTGCAACAGTTGAATCAAAAACGACTTATGGCGATGGCACAGAGGAAACCCAAACAACCAACTATGTTAAGAAAGAAGATGGTACTTGGAAAATGTCTATAAATAAGTAAGATTTCTTTACCAATAAAAAAAGGCGCAGGAAATGTTATCCTGCGCCTTTTTTATTATTTCATGCGTTTTAGCAACTCATCCCTGTCCTTAGTTACAATAAAATCCAATTTCTCTAATTCCTGTTTTAGAGTTGCTTCATTGGCTTTTCTTTTGTCGTAAGTTATAGTTATTGACTTTTGGTCAAGATTTGTCTTATAGTCCAAAACTCCTTTTATAAAAGGCAGATTCTTGTCTATTCTCTTCAAGCAATTAGCACAATGCACGCTTATATAAAAGGTTACCGTTTCCTTGTTTGAAGTTTTTTCTGTTGCCTGCGATTGCATGTTTGCTTTAAGTTCTGCAATGTTCAATCCGGTAAACAAAAACAAACATAATAATACTAAATTTTTTCTCATAATTTTTTGATTTAATTTTTATTTATTATATTATTTCTAAGTCCGTGTAGAAACTTCTAAAAGTAGTTAGATACGAGGTTACGAACTTCTCTAATACCGGAGTTATCCATAGATAATGAGGATTTAGAGAAGTTTGCATAACGAAGTAGATGACTGCTCTTAGGAATTTCTACAATGTAAATCTAACGCCGATATAAAAAGTCCTCCCCATAAGCGAGCCCCAAATAACAGTAGCATCAAAATCATTGCCAAAAGGATTATCTGCAGCAATTACAGGGTCTTTCTGCACTTGGTTAAAAATATTTTCACAGCCTGCATACAAATCAACATACTTAAACCGCTTTGTAATTTGCGCATGCATAATAACGTAGGGCTTGGAATATTCAGTCATAACACCATTCGTATTGGGAATACGCGATTTACCGTTAAACTGGGTTGTTATGTCAAACATCCATTTGCTCATTCTTGTCTTTATATTATTTACAACAAGCCCTTTCCAGGGAGAAGACAATGCTTTTTGTACCAACTTGCCGTCAATGGTTTGCTTAACATCATTATAACGCCCAGCAAGCGTCAGTGTCCAAATATTATCGAAAAGTGCAAATTTTGCCTCTGCCTGCAACGAATTTGCGTATGATTTTTTATCGGACATGTAAAACCGCAGGTAATGCGGGGTTTCCATATCAACAATAAGTTGTCTTACAAAATCTGTGCGGTATGCATCGAAAGAAAGTGTCAACATATTATCATTGCCAAGAGGAATGCAATGCGCATAATTGATACCGTAATTCCACGCATCTTCCATTGCCATGTTGTCTTCAAAAAGCACTACGCGCGAACTCGCCATTAAACCTGCATTCTCGGCAAAAACATTCGGTGAACGATAGCCTCTACCTGCTGAGCCGCGCAAAGTAATATTGTCTGTAATATTCCATTTTGCATGCAAACGCGGAGTAATAAGATGTTCACTGTAGAAAGAATTGTAATCATACCTTACACCCGCAACAACACTTAATTTATCTATTGTTAGTGTGTACTGGCTGAAAACACCGGGAATATGTTCGTCTTTTTGTAAACTATAATCTTTTACAGAATTGAGTATTTCATCAAATGTTCGTCTATCAAAATAACTTTCATCAATATTATTCCACTGATAACTCAAACCTACATTAAGTTTATGTATTTCCTTAAAATATTTTTCAAAAATAAAATTCGCGTAAAAATTTATTTCATTTGCATTATACGACTTTACGCCATAGATAGAGGACAAGTCAGTATAGGTAGCAGAAATCTGTGTTCCAAGATTAGTGCCTTTATCGTCCAGCATAAATCCGTTTTTTGTGAATGCCTGTATGCGTTTTATATCACTTGTAAATCCCCAAACACTGTCCGCATTCTTTTTAGGATTGAAATTCATTTGCCCGCCAACCCTGCGATTGTAAATACCGTTGACTGTAGAAACGCTGTGATATTTCGCGCCTTCGTAAGTCCAACGGTTAAGCAAATTTACCATAAGATTTTGCGGCTTGTCCATAAATCCATCTTTACCGATATGATCAAGCCTGCTGCCGAAAAACGAAGCATGTCCGAATATCACAGTAGAAAGTTTTTTGGTAACAGGAATTGCGCTTATAATATTTAAGTCCGACTGCAACTCACTATTCAAGTAAAAGTTGATAAAAAGTTTGTCTGCTGTTTGCGGCTTGCGGTATTCAAGATTTATCTGCCCTGTTAATGCCTCATAGCCGTTGATTACAGATGATGTACCTTTTGATATTTGTATCGCGTCCATAAACGGACCGGGTACAAAAGTAAAACCATAGATTGATGACAAGCCTTTAAAGAAAGGCATGTTCTCGTACATTATTTGCGAATACAAACCTGTTAATCCCAACATTTGTATTTGCTTTGCTCCGGACACTGCATCACTGTAGCCGACATCAACAGTTGCACTGTTCTCAAAACTTTCCGCAAGATTGCAACATGCCAGCTGCATAAGTCCTGCTGAAGTTATCACTTCTGTTTTTACTGTTTTTAATGATGATATATAAGAGCTGGATTCGCTATTGGTTATTGAAACTTCCTGTAAGGTTTTTTCCTCTGCGATTGTATCAGCAGGGGTGTCGGAAGGGGTTTGCGCATACATTCGTACCTGTGCATGCACTAAAATTGTCAATAATAATATTGATATAAAATTTTTCATTGTGTTTAATAAAATTTGATTAGTAATATTTACAAGTTAAGCGTAAAACCTAATCAGATTCTCAAAACACAAATAGATATAAGAAGATTTTCTAATGGTGGTGGCGGCGAAAAGTCACCTTGAAATAAATTTATAGAAGCCGCATCAGTATTCGTCAAAACATCAAAAAGCACACACACAGGCAAGCAGGAAATACAGCCTTTGCAATCACCATTAAATGAATATGCTTTCTTTGCTATATTAAAATCATCAATGACCAATTGCTGAACAATATCCGTACAGCACGAACTTTCTTCCTCATCGGAACATTTGCTGTCCTCGCCTTCTTCGCCGCAACATGACGTTACGGAATTGCTTGCTACAGCCAATGACTGAAACTGTCCGTGACAATAATGGTATGCCAATGTCGCTTGCGAAGACACAAGGAACATTATTATTGCCATTATTATTGCGAGATTTTTTTTCATATTCTTGAGGACTGCTTTATTGCTGCTTTAAGTTTGCAATCAAGTTTGCAAAGTTAGATAAATTTTCAGAAATTTTGTTTTGCAAGTATCAGATAAAAGTTGCCATCACTTATACTGCATTTTTTTTGCAGCAAGATAAACACCAATAAGGATTAATACAATGCCTACTATCGCTACCCATGTTATTTTTTCATCAAGTATTATTGCGGAAGTTATAAGAGTTATAACCGGTCCTATGTACAGATAGTTTGCGGTACTCACCGCACCAAGTTTACTCACGGTTAAATTCCACAAAAAATAGCACAGAAGCGAGGCAATCAAGCCCAAAAATATTAAATTGCCCAAAACTACAGGTGAAAAAATATTGTGATCAAGGGGTTTGAATAAATAAAAAGGCAGTATAGTCAACACTCCATAAAAGAAAACTTTTCGCGTTATAAAGAATATGTTATATCTACCGTCAATTTTCCTCAATACAACTGTATAAATTGCCCAAACCACAGAACTGCCTAAGGCAAGAATATCACCAACAGGTGAAAGTTTCAGTATAAAATGACCATTGAATACCACTAGCACCAAGCCCAAAAGCGCAATAAGCGAATACAGAATATATGTACTGTTTATACGTTCACCTTTTATAAAAATATGCGCCGCATAAGAAGCAAGAAGCGGCGTTATGCCGAGCAATAATGCAACATTGTATGCGTAGGTATGCTCTATTGCCGTATTTTCAAGCAAATAGTAAAGTGAGCCGCCCGATACTCCGAGAAGTACCAATAGAAGCTCGTCTTTAAGTGATTTGGCAAAAAACTGCAACCGAGATTGCTCCGGAAATTGCAGCCTCTCCTGAGATTGCCGTTTTCGCCTCATCAACGAAAACGGCAGAATCGCAATATATGCAAGCAAAAAGCGATAGAAGAAAATATCATGCGGCTGCAAGCCGTTATTGATAAGCACTTTTGTAGAAACAAAAGTCGTTCCCCAAATAATCACTACTCCACACGCCAATATATGATAATAAATCGTTCTATCTTTTTGCATTTGCAAACCTGTTTCTAATTTTGCCCGCAAAGTTAAAACTTTTCCAATAAGCAGTATCTTTGCAAAGTTTTTTATAAAGTTAACGTATTTACAAAACTCACAAAAAATTTTTAAACTATGAAATTATACTTATCAATTTTCGACCTCAAAAGTGCTGTAATCCGCTCAATAGTGGCACTACTCACAGGTATAGCATTTATAATATTTCCAACCAAAGTGGTTGATATTTTGGTGCAAATACTTGGCGGAGTAATTATCCTTATTGCTTTGGTATCATTCCTGTCGCGATACACAAAAAAAAGTGCCATGAAAGTAACGGGCATAAGTATTTTTAATCTTATAGTCGGCTTGGCTATCGGTTTAATGCTAATTATTAAATCATCATTTTTTTCTAATGTCGCAATTATATGTTTCGGCTTGGCACTTGCATTTGCAGGGATAATGCAATTAGTAGCGTTGTCAGGCGCACGCCGCGTAGGCTTACCCATAGCGTGGTATTCATATATTCTTGCACTGCTTGTGCTTGGAGTGGGAATCACAATAATCTTTAATCCCTTTGAAAGTAAGGAAAACCTTATACGGCTTCTCGGTTTCGGCTTAACCTTTTATGCCGTCACTGATCTTATCGAACAGATCTTTGTTCGCCGCAAATTAAAAAAGCAGGGAAAACATATTGTAAATGGCGAAATTGAAGATATTGATTATGAAGAAGTAGAAAGCCCGTGCGATAACCCCGACAATAAGTAAATAAATTCGTAACTTTATAGTTTGATGACCATTTTGGTAAATGGTAAAATGATAAAACGGCAAACCAAAAGCCGTTCAAAAAATTGGTTTTCCAAAAAACATTTAAACAAAAAAAATTTTAACACAATAAATTTATGTTCAAAAATCATCCAAAAGGACTAATAGGAGCCGCACTCTCAAATATGGGAGAACGCTTTGGCTTCTACATTATGATGGCGATTCTTACGCTGTTCATATCTGCTAAATTCGG
>JAISVE010000108.1 GCA_031271725.1 Bacteroidales bacterium | reverse complement strand
TGCAACCCTCTTAACGAGGAGGTTTATATCTACACTTTAAGCGGTACTCTTATCGGCTCTGTAAAGGGTAATAGTGTTGATTTGAGTAAGCAACCTGCGGGCGTATATGTGCTGCGTATTGGCAATAAAGCCGCCGGCAACGCCCAAAGCCTCAAAAGCGTACGGATAATTAAGAAATAAAACAATACTAACCAATTAAAATAAAAAAACAATGAAAAAAATTATCATTTCAGCGATTGCAGTTTTTATGTTGCTGCCTTTAACGGCTCAAAATTCAACGGTTGTAACAACCAAAAAAGACAAAATTCTTTCGGAAACTCAAACTCACATCAAGTTCACCGACAAAGACCTTCCGAAATTTGATATGGTTGGAATCTTTTTGCCTCGTACAAAAGTAAGAAAGGTAGAAACCAAAAACGGCACATCGTATTTTTATCTTGTTGAAAGCCAGGCAAGCACAGCCGATGTTTCGGGCAACCTGATGGGAAAACTTTCTACAAAAACCGGTGGCAAGGAAAATGTTGACTGGCAGTGGATAGAATATTCCGATGTTGTAGCAATAAATACCGCTATAACAAAATTCAAAGCGGATATTGAGAAAGACATTGCATCCGGAGCAAGTTATGTTGAACAAACTTATGTTACTTCCGAGGGTTTCCACGTAGGTTACAGAGTTTCGGAAGCAAAGGCATCGTGGTTTTTCAAAATGAGCCCGAAAGACCCGGAAGTATTTTCAAAAACGGTTGAAAACATAGTGGACGCATTTGCCAATGCCCAGAAAGAACTTGACGCATTGAAGAAATAATATTGCGGGCTTCGGGGCTTCGGACTTGGTTAAGCGTAAACATTTCCGCTTAGCCCGCCAACAACCTGTATCGGTACTTGCGCCACAGAAGCCCACGTGGGCAGAGCGCGGAATAACGAAACAGGAATAATATAAACCATTAAAAAATAAAGATTATGAAAAAGATTATTTTATATGCGATATGCGTTATTTCATCTTTAACTTTCGCCACAACAAATGCGCAGGTGATTGATGAGTTCCCTTATACAACAGGGGATATTACATCAGAAGCACAACTTGATGGCTGGACATCGAATGATATTTTTATTCAGAATACATACGGATTACGTATAGACCCCAATAGGAATCTGACTTCTCCGGAGTTAAAGGGAGGCTTTATGACCATCTCTGTAGTAATATCTAATGTTGGTTCTGGCAATTATCTTTATCTAGAATATTCTTATGATGGAATAAATTTTCAACGCTCTGAAAATAATTATTCTCTTGCCGGTACTACTACGACTTATCCCATAAAACTGCCTTTCGGAACCAAGAAAATCAGAATATTTCAAGGATCAAGCAGCACAAATTATTATTGTTATGTAAGAAGCATCACCATTACAAATGAAGAAGCATCTCTAAGCGGCACATACAAAAATCTCACTTGGACATTATCGGGCGTTACAGGCAATGCTGAATTAAATATCAATGGCACAGGTGCTATGCCTGACTTTGCAAATCACAAAGACTCTATCCCTTGGTATAATTATAAAGAAGGCATTACCAAACTCACTATCGGCAGCGGTATTACAAGCATAGGCAATAATGCTTGTAGAAATATGCTATCTCTTAAAGATATTATTATTCCCGAAGGCATTACCCATATCGGCAACAATGCTTTCTCCGGTTGCACAGGAACAACATCACTCTATATCCCCAATTCCGTTACAACTATCGGCAGCAACGCTTTCTCCGATATGACTAATCTTGATTATGTATTGCTCGGTACGGGGCTTAAAACTGTTGGCAACAGTGCATTTTATGGTTGCACAAACCTTACGCTTGTAAAAATGTCCGCAACAGATTGCCGTACATTCGGCGAAGATGTTTGGCTCTCTTGCAGTGCATTAAAAACATTTTTATTTACCGAAAATGTACGCACTATTCCCGATAATATTTTCAGCAATCTTACAGACGGTTTCCATTTGCGCTGGCAGAACGGACAGTCTGTGGATGGTTACGATGACTATGACTACAACGACCGTGTTGCCATTCCACCCACTATTAAACGCATTGGCAAGAGAGCCTTCTTCAATACTCGCTTCTCACGTATTGAACTTCCTGCAAGTGTTGATACAATAGACGCAGAGGCATTCAAAGACAATATTTACTTGTACGAATTATGTTCCGATAAAACCAAAGCCCCTGTTCTTGCGGGCGGTTTGGTGTTCCACAATATCGACAAGGCAACTTGCCGTCTTGTTGTTCCGGCATCGGCATACAATTCTTACGCGGCAGCACCGCAGTGGCGCGATTTTATGCTTATTGTTGACCCCTCATACAGCAACGCCATGCTGAAAAACATTGCCGTTAACGACTCGCCTGTTGAGGATTTTGACGGCGGAGTGCATACCTACTATATGAATGTGCCGTTTTCCGTAAGTTCTATTACACTTAATGCGGAGGCTGCCGGAGCCGGTTCTACGGTTGAGGGCGTTGGCACTTTTGATTTGAATGTGGGATTGAATGTCTTTTTTATCACCGTTACTGCCGCCGACGGCGTTTCAACTATGACTTATTCGATTGGCGTTACCCGTGCTCCTGACCCATTATTCGTAAACGCATTTCTGCAAAGTCTTTTGGTTGATGGGATTTCTGTTGTGAATTTTAACAGCGAAGTTTACACTTACTCTATGAACGTTCCTTA
>JAISVE010000093.1 GCA_031271725.1 Bacteroidales bacterium | reverse complement strand
GTCTGAGTGCAAAGACCGCAATATATGCAAATGCCCAAATCGTAATAATATGCGTCAAGTGCCTTTGTTGCCTTGCCTGTTTCCTCATTAACTTCCTGCTTGCTTACAATTTTTATTGTGCCGTTAGGACAATTCATTTGGCATATTCCGCAAGCGGTACATTTATGTTCGTTCGCAGCGTTATGAGGCATGGATAACATTCCGCGAAAGCGTTCAAAATGCACCTTCTTACCTCTGTTTTCCGGATATTGCTCCGTCACTTTTTTGCGAAAGAAGTTTAGCAAGGTTATATACATACCTTGCAACAACCGCCAAAATCCTACAATTATATTTTTAATATGCTTCATCATCTAAAATTTTACAGTGCTACAACTAATGACATCAACACAATATTTATAAGCGCAATCGGCATAAGGATTTTCCATTCCAAACCAAGCAACTGGTCAATGCGCAAACGCGGAAAAGACCAACGCACCCACAAAGCGAGGAAAACGCAGGCAAGCGTTTTGCCGAGGAACCATATTGCAGGCGGAATATAATCCATTACTCCGTTAAAACTTTCCCAGCCCGGAATATGCAAGGGTTGCCAACCGCCAAGGAACATTGTAGAAGCGATTGCTGCAATAATAAACATATTCACATATTCGGCAACGTAGAAAAGTCCGAATTTAATACCCGAATATTCTGTGTGATAACCTGCCGTAAGTTCGGATTCTGCCTCCGGCAAGTCGAAAGGACCGCGATTGGTTTCGGCGTGTCCTGCTATCACATAAATTAAAAATGCAATTACCGCAGGCACGTGTCCCTTAAAAATAAACCATAAATCAGCCTGCTGTTCAACAATTTCAGATAACTGCATTGTGCCGGAAAGAATTACTATTGTTAGAAGCGCAAGCCCTGCCGAAAGTTCATAACTTATTAACTGAGCACCGCTACGCATTGCACCTATCATTGTGTATTTGCTGTCGGAAGCCCATCCTGCCGTAAGAATACCGAGAACTCCGAGTGATGAAACCGCAAGCAGATAAAATACACCCATATTAAAATCTACCGCTTGAAGACCTTTGTCAAAAGGCAGTGCTGCAAAGGTGCATAGAGAAGCAATAATCACAAAGAATATTGATGCTTTGAACAAGAATTTGTCTGCACGGTTTATTGTTACAAGTTCTTTCAACAGAATTTTAAGCATATCGGCAAACACCTGAAATACACCCCACTTACCTACTCTGTTGGGTCCGAGACGGCATTGAAAGAAACCGCATATTTTGCGCTCCATATAAATCATTATTAGAGCAAAAACTGCATAAGCAGCCAAAATCAGTACGCCAATCAGCACAAACTCTATTGCCAATGCCCAAAAGGAAGGCAAAAGAGAATTCAGCCACTCGTCAAACATTGACGTTAGCGTTGAGAAGTGAAACGGAATTGATAAAAGCATCTTTTTATACTATTTTATTTTAAGCCTGCAAAGATAGCAAACTTTAAGTAGATTTTTGGGGATTTTTGGGGATTTTTAGGCGTTTCAACTGTTAATAACTTGGGCAACAAGGTTGTCAAGTAGTGTATTAAAGTCAGACCGTGCCGTTGGAGAGTTGGAAAAGCCCCGCAACCCTATTGGCTTCGTATTCGGTGAGAAGAAAGCAGACGAAGACTCAAAGGTGAACGTTTGAAATGGCGAGCAAGGCTAAGTAGTTTTTTCAAGTATTGTTCGGAGGCATTAAGGCTGGGCTGCGTGAGGGATTGCAGTGGAAATCCTTTTTGTGAACGAAGCGTCAGCGTAGTGAGCGAAAAGATTGGAACGGAAAGCCCGACCCTGTGAATTTTAAGGTATTAGATACAAGGCGCGCAAACGCAGAGGCGAAAGGAGCGTACTAAAGTACGTGACCGAGCCACAAGTTCAGCGCAACGCAGTAGATAATGCCTTAAAATTTGCAGGGGCACGCCCAAACTTCCCTAACGGTCAATACAGGGAATAACATAGTCGAATGAAGCACCGTTCATGATGAGGTCGGCAACTTTGCCACCGTCTGCAACGGCTTTCATTCCGCTGACGAGGGTCATTGAAGGTGAACGGAACTTAACTCTGTACGGCGTTTTGTCACCGCGCGAAGTTATGTGAACGGCAAACTGTCCGCGGGCATTTTCTACCCTTTGGAAAAAGTCGCCTTCGGGCAGTTTGATAATTGCCTTTGTTTTTTCGGCATAAGCACCTTCGGGAATATTGTCTATAAGTTGCTCAATTATGCGGAGCGACTGCTCAATTTCGTCAAGACGGATAATATAACGGTCGAAAGCGCTACCGCCTTCACGTGTGAGAACATCGAAATCGGTTTTAGCGTAAGCAGCGTAAGGAGCAATTTTGCGCAAGTCGTTGTTCCAGCCGCTTGCTCTGCCGGCAGGACCGGTAACGCCGAGTGCAATTGCCTTTTCAACGGACAATACGCCTGTGTTATCCATTCTGCCACGGGCAATAGGATTGCCTGTAAAAAGTATGTGGTCTTCTTTTAGCATTTTACGCATATAGGGAATAAATTCCTTAACGCGCTTTTGGAAATTCGGGTGAATGTCGCTTGCAAGACCGCCGATAATGTTGTGGCTTACCATAAGGCGTCCGCCGCTGGTTTCCTCAAAAATATCCATTATTTTTTCGCGGTCGCGCATACCGTAAATAAAGGCGGTGATTGCGCCCATATCCATACACATACAGCCCCAACCCAAGAGGTGCGAAGCAATACGGGTAAGTTCATCAAAAATTGTGCGGACAACCTGCGCTCTTTCGGGTGCCTGAATGCCAAGCGCGTTTTCTACGCAGAGGCAGAAAGCGTGCCTGTTCATTGTACCGGACAGATAATCAAGGCGGTCGGTAAGGTGTAAGATTTGCGGATAAGTGTAACCCTCGCACATCTTTTCTACTCCGCGGTGTATATAGCCGAAGTTGGGATCAACTTTTTTTATGATTTCGCCATCAAGCGATACTCTAAGGTGCAACACGCCGTGCATGGCAGGGTGCTGAGGACCGAAGTTTACGATATATTCGTCTTCTGTAAAGAGCTGTTTTACTTCCTCTTGCCTCAGGCCCATTTTAAGAGATACGGATGGCACCCGTTCCATATCGGAAATTGCTTCATTGCGTAACGGTATGGGATTTTCTTCGTTGTAATTTTTGCGCAACGGATAGCCTTTCCAGTCGGAGCGCAGGAAAAGACGGCGCATATCGGGATTATTAACAAATATGATGCCGAAATAGTCGTGTACTTCACGTTCGTAAAGTCCTGCTGCTTCCCAAATATCGCATACTGAAAATAGTTCCGGCTTTTCAAGGTTATTTGTTGATGTTTTCAAAGCAAGCACTTCTTTGCCGCCTTTAGCAATATTTTCAGCGATATTTGCCTGTCTTGCCGTTGTGGCTATTGCCGCTTCCGACAAATAGTAAATTACTCCGAGCGAGCCGCTTTCGGGAGAGTCGCCATAGTCCATACCAACAATGTCGATAAGGAATTTTAGTCCGCCCTCGTTATAAAGTCTTTGGGCAACTTGATAAATTTTGTCTTGGGAAACTTCCGCCGACAGACCGAAAGGCGCAGGTGTTGCAGTTATGCCCTCTTGGGCAAGCAGTGAAAGAATTTTATCCATAATAAATTATATGCGAAAAAACGTGCAAAGATACGATTAAGCCGAGTGAAAAGCAAGTTTAAGCATTTGCTTTTTCAAGACCGGACAACTTGACAGGCGTTAAAGAATAACATACGATTAAATTACTGATTTGAATTGAGCAATTAACAAGCGTAAAGGAAACGGGGTTTATTTCTGAAATCTTGTATTAGCTCAACCTTTGAAAAACCGCTCTGTTGTAGTAATTCTGCTGTTTGAGTGTCATAATTTTCGTTGATTTCTAAAAATAATTTTCCGTCTGAAGACAGATATTGTACGGCATGTTTTGCTATTGCCTTATAGAATTTCAGTTGATTGTCATTAGGGACAAATAATGCTGTGTGCGGCTCGTGTTTAACTACGTTGGGGTGCATTGCCTGTTTTTCTGTTTCCGTAACGTAAGGAGGATTTGAAACAATTATATCGCATTTTTCCTCTTCAAAAAGTGTTGCCGGCGCAGGTTTCAGTATATCGCTTTCTATAAATTTAACATTTGAAATATCGTTTGCAACAGCGTTTTCATTTGCTATTTTTAATGCTTTTATTGATATATCGGTTGCGGTTATTTTTGCCTGCGGGAAGCGTTTTGCAAGTGCGAGTGCTATGCAGCCGCTGCCTGTGCAGAGGTCGGCAATACTGAAAAGCCCGCTGCTTATGCAGTGTTGTGATACTATGCTTACGAGTTCTTCTGTTTCGGGGCGGGGGATAAGAACGTCCGGCGTAACTTTTAGTTTCAGTCCGTCAAAGTATGTGTATCCGAAAACGTATTGCACGGGCTCGCCTGTTTTCAGACGTTTTAGGGCGTTGAAAAATTTCAGCAGTTCGCTTTCACTAACAAGGTCTTTTTGTTGTATGTTGATGCGTTTTTTATTCAGGATTTCTTCGGCACACCAATAGAATATTGCGCTTGCTTCCTCTTGCGGATAGAGGGCTGTGAGTTGCTGCTTGAATGCAGTTAGAATTGCCTGTATTGAGTTGGTTTTTACTATCATAGTTTTTTATTTTGACAGTTAAAAAGCTAAACCGATTTTTAATCCAAAAGTTAAAGTCAGCCAATTGTAACGGGATATAAAACCGTGATGATATTGTAATTCCGTGCGGTTGCCCAAGCCTACGCCGGCACCGATAAAACCATCTAAAACAAACATCTTTACTATATATTGATAACCGAAACAACCCATAATGGTATGCCACGATGAGTTAATTCTACTTGCGTTTTTAGAGTTGTAGTCAAAAATAGACATTGCGTACTGTGGCTTTACATATAAACCGCCTAAGGGTGTATTGTCCGGCTGCAAGAACATAAATTTGTAAGCAAGTTGAAATAAGCCACCTTTGGGCTTAACCTTAAATTTATCAAAACCAATCCCAATAAACCCTCCTGTTATTTCAATAGATTGTTTGGGAAACAGTGCGCGTTCGTAAGTGAGTTTAGCAGAGCCTGTAATGAAAGATAGAAGTGTTGTTTTTATAGCGTTCTTATATTCTCCGTTAGAATTAGCAAACGCAGGCGCAACACAGATATAAAAAAATATCAAAATAAAGAATGTCTTTTTCACTTTAACTAAATCTTGCTCTACCCCAACAGTGCAGGGTTTCGCCGGTTTCGCTCTTTATTAAAAACGTTATGGTGTTATTTTCTGTCTCATGCCATTCAATGTATGCTTTGCCGTCAGGCATAACTTCGTGTGCATATATGGTTTCTATTTCTTTCAGTTCATGCGTGTTCAAAAAATCATAAGAGAGCGAGTTCATCATCCACTGCACGTAAGACGCTTGGGTTACGTGTCCGTTAAAATCTATATCATTATAGGTTGCGGTAAATACGTCTGATTTATGCCACAGGGCATTCATTTCCGAAAAATCGCCTTTTAATTCTTTGCGTGAAAATAGCGATGATTCAACCCATTTTTTTTCTTCATTCTGTTCTGCGCATTTGTACATGAATTCTGTCGGGCGTAGCGGACGGCGTTGTTCAAAGTCTATGTACATCCATTTTGAGTTTGCCTCTACAAGCGTGTTTTCTTGCAGTGAAATGCGGTAATCGCGTTCTATAAGCAGTCCGTTTATTTCCGAGCACCACGTTTCCAACTTAACTGTTTGCCATCTTTTAGGTGTATTGTGGATTTTGATATGGAGTTGGCGCAGCATCCACGTGAAGCCGAGAGGGTTTATGGTATCAACGTCCGTGCCGAGTTTTATTGTGTGCTGTTGCGCGATGTCGTTGAAAAGGTCGCACATTGTTTTTATGCGCAGACGTTTTTCCTTATCTGTAAAGAAGTTCGGAATAAATACCTGTTCTGAATGTAGTTCTGTCATAACTTTATATCTATTGGTTTTGGATTTTCAAGAAAATGTTGCATCTGCGTTCAACTAATCTTGAAAATCGGCATTTTCTGCGAAAACGCTCGATTTTACTACGATTACATTCACTCCGATTGCAACATTATTCTTTCCAATCCCACAAATGTTCTACTATCATTCTAAAATATATAATTAAGTCCTATACTAACGCCGTTATTTTTTTCCCGCTTGTCAAGCGAAATTCCCCATTCGGCAGATATGGCAAAATTTCTATTCATCACAATTTTTAATCCCAAGCCTGTACTCATGTGCAGAGATTCCTTGTCGCCGCTATAGATAAGTGATTTTCCCGTAGCGGGATTTAGTGCAAAACCTTCTGCTGCTTTCATTTGCGGCAAATTGTATTTTTGAGTAACGAGTCCCATATCAAAAAACGGATTCAATACCAATTGCCAATTCTGCTTTATTAACTTGAAGCGTACAAAGCGGTAACGCAGTTCAATGTTAGCCCACGCATAGCCCTTTCCCACAACTCTGTCAAGCGGCAATCCTCTAATACTTACATGTCCGCCCAATCCCTCATAACGCAAGCGTTTCAGGTATAAAGTTGCCAAATTTTGCTGCATATAAAAGGGTATATTGCCTGCTACATTGCCTTGATATGCTACCTTATATGCAAAGGTAAGGTAATCTTTGTAAATGCGGACATAGTGCCGGAATGATGCGTAAAAGTTAAGATAGCTATTGCTTCTGCGGTCAATAACATCCGGTGAGGCATAAAGAAGAAGCTCAGCGCAGAGTCCCTTTGTAGGGTCTGCTTCCAAATCGCGGGTGTCATAAGTTAAACCGAGTTTTATTTCTATATGATTACCACCGTTTTTATCGTGACCGGGAATAATTCCTGCATCAGTATAATATTGGTATAGATTGGGCAAGGTATTGTAATTTTTAAGTGTCGGTTCACCAATTTTGTAATACCAATAGGTAAAGCCTGCTACCCAACCCAATTTTTTGCCGAGTTTGCCTTGAAAATCGGCGAAAGCACGCAGCATTTCACGCTTTATTCTATAAAATGATTTATCATTCAAGCCGTCTGCAATAAGTTCTTTTTTGGTTAGAAAGGGTGAAGCAAAGCCATTAAAACCATAAAAGTTTGCCAATTCATCTCTTAAATATGTTACGGCAGAAGTCAGACGGATATTGTGTGGCAAGAGATACTTTGAATCGTAGAAAGCGTGAACTGTTAATGCTCTTGCGCCCGTGTAAAAGGATACTTCCACATTCATCTTGTGAAGATATTCGGGATATTTGCTGCCATCACCATAATAGAAAATATCGCAAAGCGCACCTACTTGAAAACCTAATGCGGAAACATAGCCAATTGCAGGGAGTGGTCCGAAATTCCAGCCCTCTTTTATGATTTCGCCTTTTTCGTTTGTGGGTTTTTCTTTTTTAGCTTTCGCAACTTTTCCATTGCTTGTGCTGTCGGATTTTTTATCGTTAGCAAAGGCTGTTACCGTAATAACGATAGTGAATATAATTGTTAAGACAAGTGTGGCAATGCGTTTCATCTGACTATTCTTTCTGCTCTTTTGCCTCTTCCCAATATACATTCATTTCTTCGAGTGTCATATCGTGTAACGAGCGTCCTTGCATTATTGTCTGCTGTTCCAAATACTTAAAACGTTTGATAAATTTCCTGTTTGTGTGTTCAAGAGCATCATCAGGGTTTACGCCGAGAAAACGGGCGTAGTTTATTAGGGCAAAGAAGACATCGCCTAATTCATCTTTAATTTTAGCAGTAAGTTCTATATCATTTGGGTTGTTTTGCAACTTCGCTTGCGCTTCGTTTGC
>JAISVE010000087.1 GCA_031271725.1 Bacteroidales bacterium | reverse complement strand
AACAGTAAACGCGCAACTCATTCTTTCCTGCTCGCTGTTTGATATTTTATATTTTGATGCTATTGCTTTTCGATTTGATACAATCTTTACAATATTTTTAATAATTTCTTTTGCCTTGTTATTTGTTATTCTAAAAAATGGAGCAACTTCTGCTGCTAAATCCAAGCTCAAAGAATTGTCGTGTGTAGATATATTTAGCTTCAAGCTTCTGCCTTTCGGATTGGGGTTTATATCATAAGCCGGAGATAAAATCCAACCTGTTTCTGTTAACAGAAAACCATGATTCCGCAAATGATCGTCTGTATTGCTTACACAAATTGAAAATACAATCCTTCTAAATAATTCCTCCAAATCTGCATTTACATTTGCTCCCTTACGCATAATAAATTCCGCCAATTCAAGATAACTCGCACCATCTTGCGCATTAACACCATCGGTATAGCCTAAAAGTGTCATTGCGGAAGCGAAATGCAATCGCTTACCATTTACTGTTCTGTCAAAACGTTTAGTTAAAAAAGTATGCTGTTTTCCATAGAATGTTTTTGCCATTGCTTGTGCAACATTGATTCCGGATTTCTTTGCAAGTTCGTTAACAACCATTTCCCAAGCACCTACATCATGTTTATCTTCCTTGCTTGGAAATTTAGCAATCCACAACGAACCATCAGTATTTTTTACTCCTGCTTTCGGACGTGCTCCACCTAAAGACGAACCGGGTGCAAACAAGATAGATAACCATTTTAATAATTCAGGATTATCGTCCGGCAAATCATTTTCCAAATTGTAGCTTGCCTGTTCGAGTTCGCTTATAGAGGTAAAAGGCGGAGTGGCGAGTGTTTTATCATTATTCATAAAAGCCCCATTTTCGCTTTCCTTAAAACGTAAAGCACTTATACGCTGCTCGTCAAAAACGCCGAGTAAATAATCGGATTCATTAAGATTTCTACGTTGACGGTTTTCCATGCGAGCAAGTATGGACTCTCGTCTGTCCATAAGCACACGCCCCCATCTGTCAGGTGCGGAGTCTGTAAATACACCAAAATTCTTTTTTTCGTTGTGCAGATATTGAATACCGGAATAAAGCCCCAAATCAGGATCTATTTCTTGTACAAATGGTGATTGCAACCATTCTTTATTATATTCAAAAGAAAAAATTTCCTTTCCCCGTGAATACGCAGAAAAAATTGTGCCGACAAGTTGCGGTATTTTCAATTCTTGCCAATCAGCATAAACAAATATCTTTTTATCACTATTCATTTTTTCTTTTTTGGAGCGCGTTTTTTAATTAGTATATCGGCGTCTTGTAGTTTTCGTCCAAGTAAGTCATCATTTGCAATATTTGAAATATCATTTTCCAAGCCAAGTACAAACAACACTTGTGCATAATAGCCCATAGACACATTAGGCAAGCCTTTCTCAATTTGCCAAAGCGTAGAACGGGAAATGCCCGCACGCTCGGAAATCTGCTCTGCGCTTAGCTTTCGCCTAAGCCGAGCCAATTTTATATTCTCGCCTAACACCGTTAGAATTTTTGCTAATTTCGGTAGAATGACATATTTTTCTCGTTGCATAATGTTTAATATTTTACACAAAAATACTATTTTTATTTTAAATATCAAACATTATTTATTATTTTTGCTTTTGCAGAAAAGGCTTGTCCGTGCAAAATTATTGACTTTTAAGAAAAAAAATGCTAACTTTAATAAAAATTTATTAAAATCCGATTTAACTAAAAATCAACATATTCACTAACAGAAGCCGCTAAAATTAGTGGTTTCGCTATTAATTTAACTATGACTCCAACAAAAATCGAACACATCGCAGTAGCTGTAAAAAGCATTGATGAGGCAAAAAAATTCTTTGAAAACGTTCTCGGACTTGAATGTTACGCCATTGAGGAAGTTGCCGACCAGAAAGTAAAAACCGCTTTTTTCAAAATCGGTGAAGTAAAAATCGAACTCCTTGAACCGACATCACCGGACAGCACTGTTGCTGGCTTTATCGAAAAAAGAGGAGAAGGACTTCACCACGTTGCCTTTGCTGTTGAGAACACCACGCAGGCATTACAGGACGCAGAAGCGAAAGGCGTTCGCCTTATTGACAAGACAGAGCGCAATGGCGCAGAAGGTCTGAAAATCGGATTTCTGCATCCGAAGGACACAGTCGGAGTATTAACCGAATTCTGCTCTAAATAGGTTTCTATATCGCAAAAAATAAATTATTATACATTATGAATTTTGAGGAAAAAATAAAAATGCTACTCGACAAACGAGTAGAAGCAAGACTCGGCGGCGGTCAGAAGCGTATAGATTCGCAGCACGCCAAAGGAAAATTAACAGCCCGCGAGCGCATTATGTTGCTGCTTGACGAGGGCTCGTTTGAGGAATTTGATATGTTTGTTACGCACCGTTGTACTGACTTCGGCATGGAAAAACAAGTGTTTCTTTCTGACGGCGTTGTTACGGGCTACGGCACTATTGACGGGCGTTTGGTGTATGTCTTTTCACAGGACTTCACTGTTTTCGGCGGCTCGCTTTCCGAAAGTTTTGCAAAGAAAATTTGCAAGGTTATGGATATGGCGATGAAAGCCGGTGCACCTGTTATCGGTATTAACGATAGCGGCGGCGCACGTATTCAGGAAGGCGTTCAATCGCTTGCAGGTTATGCTGAAATTTTCCAGCGCAACATTATGGCTTCCGGCGTAATTCCGCAACTCTCGGCTATTTTCGGTCCTTGCGCGGGCGGCGCAGTTTACTCCCCTGCCCTTACCGACTTTATTATGATGTCCAAACAGAATTCCTATATGTTTGTGACAGGTCCGAAGGTTGTTAAGACCGTTACCAACGAGGATGTTACCGATGAGAAACTCGGTGGTGCAATGGTGCATGCGTCCAAATCCGGCGTTGCGCATTTTGTTGTTGAAAGTGAACAGGAAGGTATCGCTTTCCTGCGTAAACTTATGGGCTTTTTACCGTCAAACAATCTTGAAGAGCCGCCAATGCTCGTTTGCAATGACCCGATAAACCGTTTGGAGGATTCGTTAAATCAAATTATTCCCGACAATCCCAATAAACCTTATGACGTACTTGAAATTATTACGGGTATTGCCGATAACGGCGAATTTGTAGAGGTGCACAAACACTTTGCACAAAACCTTGTTGTAGGCTTTGTACGCCTTAATGGGCAAAGTGTTGGTGTTGTTGCAAACAATCCTAAATATTTCGCAGGTGTACTTGATATTAACGCTTCCCGTAAAGGTGCGCGTTTTGTTCGTTTCTGCGATGCCTTTAATATTCCTATTCTTACTTTGGTTGACGTTCCGGGCTTTTTGCCGGGTACCGTACAGGAGTATGGCGGAATTATTATTCACGGTGCGAAATTCCTCTTTGCTTACGGCGAAGCTACCGTGCCGAAGATCACCGTTACACTCCGCAAGAGTTACGGCGGTGCGCATGACGTTATGAGTTGTAAACAACTTCGCGGCGACATTAACTATGCGTGGCCCTCAGCGGAAATTGCAGTTATGGGTGCTTCGGGTGCTATTGCCGTTCTTAACGGAAAGGAAATTTCGGCTATCGAAAATCCTGACGAACGCCAGAAATACACTGATGAAAAAATCAAGGAGTATGAAGACAAGTTTGCAAATCCGTACAATGCTGCCAAATATGGCTTTATTGACGATATTATTGAGCCGCGCAACACACGTTTCCGTGTAATTCGCGCCCTCAATGCACTTGCAACGAAGAAAGACGTTAATCCTCCCAAGAAACACGATAATATTCCGTTGTAATCCGAGGCTTAATCATTAATTGTTAATAAATAAAATTTATGTTACAATATATAATAAAAAAATACGCAGTTCTTTGTTTGCTTGTGTTGCCTGTTTTTGCCCTTGCTCCTGCATTTGCTCAAAAAACGGTAGTATCGCCGGAGGGAGACAAGTCATTAGAATACTATGACCCTCTTATTCCGCAAAACTTTGCGTTTGACAAAGACAACAGTCTTTTTGTCGGCATTTCGTCTGTAACAAACACTATCGACCTTATTCATTATTCCACCGATACGCTCTATATTAAAAAGCGTATCACGATAGATGTTGTTGAAGGACGTCACGATGTTGATAAAATTTATTTTCCTAAAGGTGTGGCGATATACGAAAGCCGCATTGTTTATCTAACTGCCAACAACGATTCTTGCCATTTTACCGTGCTTGATCTTGAAGGCAACATTGTGTCTAACTTCTCTTTTGGCGGAGCTGCACAGGCATTCAGTTATGATCCTACAACCTCAAAAATCTACATTGCCGGTGATAATCCGGGCAAGGGTTACGACATTGTTGTGCTTGACGTATCGAGGGGTTTTGACAACATCAGCGTTGTTTCAGGACATCAACTGCATGTACGCAAAGCAAGAAAAGCTGACGAATTGTTCAAGCAAGACCCTTCGGGACTTGTGCTCGTTCTTATTTCAATGACAACCGTATTTTCGGCATTGATACTGCTTTATATAATATTTAAGATGCTTGGCATCTATCAGGTACGCCGTCAAAATAAAAAATTGATGCCGCGTGCCGAAGCCATTAAAGCAAGTAAGGTTAGCGTAGCACATCAAAGCCCGGGCGGTACAAGCGGTGAGGTATTTGCTGCCATCGCTTCTACAATTTATATGTATCAAAGCGAGCTGCACGATGAGGAAGTTACGGTTATAACAATTGATAAGGTTTCACGTAACTATTCGCCATGGAGTTCCAAACTTTATGGGCTGAATACTTATTTTAAGCGTTAACCCTTGTAGTTTTACTGCAATTTTAACTGCGTTTAACAGCATTTTTCAATTGCGTTTTTTAACTTATAAAAAATATTTATTATGAAAAAATATAAATTTACAATCAACGGAAACAGCTACGAAACAGAAATTACAAATGTAGAAAATTCCGTAATGAACATTGAAGTTAACGGTACTCCCTACGAAGTAGTAGTGGACAAGGATATCAAGCCGTTGTCGGCGGCAAGACCTGCTGCTGCTCCTGTTGCAGCTCCTGCGCCAACACCCGTTACAGCCGTTCCGAATTTAGCCGCCATCAAACCTGCTACAGGCAATCCGAGCGGCGGTTCTGAAATCAAGTCGCCGCTGCCGGGTACTGTTATCAGCATTCTCGTGAAAGAGGGCGACACCATTAAAGCCGGCGACAAGGTAATGGTGCTTGAAGCTATGAAAATGGAAAACAACATTGATGCCGAACAGGGCGGCGTTGTTAAGTCAATAAAGGTAAGTCAGGGTGACGCCGTTATGGAAGGCGATACTCTAATGGTTATCGGATAAGTCTAAAAGAAAATGCCCGACATTGATTGCCGGGCATTTCTTTTATCTTAGACTTTCAACTATAAATTTTCAATCACAAATTCAACCATTATTTCAACCATATAAGAAAAACAAACATCATTTATGTTACTACTAAGTTCTTTCACTAATTTTATTACCGAACAACTCGGAATGTTTTTTACCTATACTGCCTTTGCCAACTTAACTTGGGGGCATTTGGCAATGATAACAGTCGGGTTGTTTTTTATCTATCTTGCAATTGCAAAGGAATTTGAGCCGATGCTTTTAGTGCCTATCGGCTTTGGTATAATCTTGGGAAATATCCCTTTTTATCCGGGGCTTTCAATTGGAGTGTATGAGCAGGGTTCTGTTCTCAATATTCTGTACCACGGCGTACAAAACGGTTGGTATCCGCCGCTTATTTTTATGGGCATAGGTGCTATGACCGATTTTTCTGCACTAATCTCAAATCCGAAACTTATGCTTATAGGTGCGGCGGCGCAGCTTGGAATTTTTGCTGCCTACGCTCTCGCTCTTGTATTCGGTTTTAGTCCGGCAGAAGCAGGTGCTATTGGTATTATCGGTGGTGCAGACGGCCCGACTGCGATATTTTTGTCGTCAAAACTCGCACCTGAACTAATGGGTGCCATTGCGGTTTCGGCGTATTCATATATGGCTCTTGTGCCGGTTATCCAGCCACCTATAATGAGACTTCTCACAACTAAGAAAGAGCGTCTTATTCGTATGCGTCCGCCGCGTCAGGTAACAAAAACAGAAAAAATAATGTTCCCTATAGTGGGTATTATTCTGACTGCCTTTATTGTTCCGACAGGTCTTCCGCTACTGGGTATGCTCTTTGCAGGAAATCTTATCAAGGAAAGTGGAGTAACAAAACGTCTTGCCAATACTGCGGGTGGCCCGCTTATAGACACGGTTACAATTTTAATTGGGTTGACGGTTGGCGCATCTACACAGGCAACAACTTTCCTCACTCCGAAATCGATAGGTATTTTTGTACTCGGCGCATTCTCTTTTGTTATTGCAACTATGGGTGGAGTTCTGTTTGTTAAGTTCTTTAACCTGTTTCTAAAGGAAGGCAACAAAATAAATCCGCTTATAGGCAATTCGGGAGTGTCTGCGGTGCCCGACTCTGCGCGGGTGTCGCAAGTTATCGGTTTGGAATACGACAAAAC
>JAISVE010000158.1 GCA_031271725.1 Bacteroidales bacterium | reverse complement strand
CTGCAAGTGAGAGCAGAGCAAGTTTACTTGCTTTGCCGAACTGCGAGGAAGAAAACAGAGTTAAACAAATTTGCATTTTCGAGGCAGAGTAATTTCGCGAGCGCAGCGAACAGCGGTACGATTTATCCGCCAAAAACCGAAAACGCACCTTCAATATGTTCTATTCTGTTATGCCTGCTGCTGTTTTGCCCACTAACGCCGGCAACAATCCCTATTATATCAAAGCGGACATCTTTATTTATTTTCCTGCTTCTAACATAAGAATTTGCAACACGAAAAATATTTTGCTGTTTCCGGATATTTACCGCTTCAAAAGGCGAAGCGAGTGTATCCGACTCACGAAACTTAACCTCTACAAAAACAATAGTGTCAGGTAATTCTGCAATAATATCTATTTCCTTACGCCCTGCACGATAGTTCCTTTCTACAATTTTAAATCCTTTTTCTTGTAAATATTTTACGGCAAGCCCCTCACCGTCTTTACCTTTCCGAACAGTGCTATCACCTACCCCTCTCAATTTTCCATATCTATCTATCATTATTTTTAATACAAATAGAAAGCATTCCAATACCTTGCTCTGTAAACGCATGAGGCAAATAACGCTTCCCTCCATGCGAACTTGAGGTTTCAAATTGAAACCTCAAGACTTTACAAATGTAATGAATTTACTAATCAAAAAAATTATTTACAAGATTTCTGCTTATCTCCCGTAAAGTTCAAGTATTTTAACTCCAAAGACAAACTCATATTTTGCGCGAACGCGCTCTGATAAGCTCTTTTCAAGATTGGTTTTTGCTTGTTGAAGTTCCAGCAAGGTAGCACGACCGCTTTTATAACGTTCCTCAATATATCGGTATGCTTCGCTATTTGCCTCAACAGAGCCGTCTGCTGCAAGGTATCTCTTTTGTGCGACACTAACATTAAGGCTTGCACGCTGTATATCCTTGAATAAAGTTTTTTTCGCTTCCTCCAACTGCAACTCCTGTTGTTGCATCTGTAACTTGCTTGTACGAACACCTGTCCAAATAGTAAGACGGTTAAAAACAGGGATAGACAAAGATACACCCACATAATTCCGCAGGTTATTCAATGCCTGCTCAGCAAAGGGAGCATTCATTATATCCTGCATATAATAATATCCGGTAGAAGTAAAAGCGTTAAATGACAATGTCGGATAATGATATGATTTTGCAATGCTGAGATTTTTTCTTGCACTCTGCAAACGCATTTCCTCTGCCCTAACATCAGGCAAACCTGCAAGCGCACTTTCAAAATTAATATCAGGCACTAATGTGGTTGTAATATCCAAGCCCCTGTAAGGATTTTCAACGTCAAAGCCTGCTATTTCCTTAACATCTAATATTTGCGCCAAGTCGAGCATGGCAAGCCTTACATTCATTTCGGCTTCTGTAAGATTATATAATTCCGTTGCCCTTTGCGCACGTATTTCATATACCTTTACCTCTGCTTCTTTTCCACTTGCAACCAATAATAACAGATGTTTTTCCATACTGTCCGTGAGTGCAATCTGTCCTGCTGCAATATTAAGCAATTCTTTTTGTATTAAAACATTCAGATAATAAGAGATTACATTCAGGGTGATGTCCTTTTTTATTTTCTCTCTGTCTTCAACGGAGGCTAAAAAAGCATATTTTTTTGCGTGCAATTCGTTAATGTTCCTTAACCCCTGAAATAGCATTAAATCCAAGTTCAAAGAAGCGTTTGCAGAGTTCGAACTTTCATCTACATATACACCTTCCCTCGACTGCGACCTTCCGAAACTGAAACCATCGCCGAGATTTGCATTTATGCTCGGCAGAAAGTTTATTTTAGACTGATTAAAGTTTGCCTTGCTGCCCTGTACATTAAATTCCGCCTGCCGTATCTGCATATTGCGCTCATGCGCCGTATCTATGCACTGCTGTAAAGTCCATTGCTGCTGCACAGTTGGTGTTGCTTCCTGTGCCTGCTGTGCAAACAAAAGGTATTGCAACAACAGAAATACAAACAGTATAACACTCAAACGCCACATACTATCTTTTCCAAAGTGATTTTACAGGCTCAAGCAGCCTTTCTGCCAGCCGTCTGTCTGCCGTTATTATTTCGGCAGTGCCCGACATCAGTTGTGCAAATTCCAATGTTTTGCCATAGTTGGTTTTTAATCCGTCAGGGAAAACAACATCTACCATAAAGAATTTACCGTCTTGGTTGGTTATAGGAACAGACGACACAATGCTTACCTTGCCTCGCACCATACCGTATTCAAGATGAGGGAAACCATCGAATTTAACATTTACCGCTTGCCCCACTTTTACCTTTCCTGCACCCTGCGTTGGCAAGAGAATGCGCCCCATAATGCTTGTTTCTGCTTGCGGAATTATACTTAACAACTGTTCGCCTGCGGTTATATTTTGGTTTTTCTGCCAAAACTTTGTCAGTGCTACTTTACCCGCAACAGCACTCTTAAAAACATACATCTGTTCCCAACTGAGAATAGCAGCGTTAAGGGCTTCCAATGCGCCCGACAATGCCAAACGCAAGGCTGTTTGCTGTTCGTCTGCCTGCTGTTCGATTTCCAAAATATTTTGCTCTAAAAGGGCAATGCTCATTTGTTCGTTATGGATTGACGACTGAGAATTTTCATAAGATTGTTGGGATTGCAGCAAGGTGCTTTTTGCTGTTTCAAATTCCGATTGAGAGATTACTTTCTTTGCAAATAAATTTGAATCCATTGCAAAGAGCCGCCTTTGTGTTTTGTACTGTTCCGCACTTGTTTTTAATTGCCGTCTTGCGCTAAGTTCTATCTGTCGGCGCAAGGATAGCTGTTTTTTTAATGCCGATATTTTTTGAAGGTGGTATTGTTTATCGCTAAAAAAACGGTGGTCTTCAAATGATTTTTGAAAGGCGTAAAAATGGCTTTGCATGTCGCCTAAGGAAAGCGGTTTGTTTAGTGTTGATAACTGTAAATTTCCTAATGTGTCGTTGCCCGTCAAGAGTTTTTTCAGTGTAAGAACATCTTCAAAAACGGCTGTGTTTTCAAGCACGGCAAGGTATTCTTCCGCAGGTACAATTTGCCCTTCCGCAACAAAAAGAGTGTCTATTTTGCCTGATGTTTTTGCTACAATCTGTGCGGGCATATTTTCGGTGTGCACTTCTATTGTTGCGCTTATAACATCGGGATATTGGAAAAGAAAGGAGCCGAGAAAGAGGAGCCCCACAATAGAGAGTATAAGGGTAATGCCCCAACGGATTATCCATCGCGGAGGTTTGCCGAGTATTTGCTGCACTTCCGGACTGCGAAGTTCAAGCATCCGCTCCTGCTCCACCTGTTCTACCTGCTCTAATATATCTTTTTTATCGCTCATTATTTATTGTTCATTGTAAAATCCACAAAATTATACTACACTTCGGTCGGAGCCTCTGCGCTCGCTGCTCCCACGCAAGCTTCGATGGCGCAAGAAGTTGGAATGTTATTAATCCAATGCTTTGCGATACTACGGGTGTTTAATACACAACCGACATGCCCCACGGCCTTTTATAAACTTGCGACCTTGCCCAACTTAAATAACATTCCAACTTTTTGCGCCAGCCTGCGCGCCCGCGCCACTCCAAACCATGCTATTCCAAACCACAGCACTCCCCCACTAACTGCCTAATTCCAACTGATTTTTCACTAACTCAAAGTACGCACCACGCAACTGCGTAAGCTCAGCGTGCGTGCCCTGTTCTACAATACGTCCCTTATCAAGCACTACTATATTATCGGCATTCTTTACAGTGCTTAAACGGTGCGCAACTATAACAACAGTGCGACCCTTAAAAAACTCTTCCAAGTTTTCCATTATTACCCTTTCATTATTCGCATCAAGAGCATTGGTTGCCTCATCGAAAAATATAAACTGAGGGTTCTTATACACCACACGAGCAATCAAAATACGCTGCTTCTGCCCCTGGCTTAAACCGTGCCCTTCCTGACCTATCTTGGTGTTATAACCCAAGGGAAGCCCCTCAATCATTTCTGCAATGTTCGCAGTTTTTACAGCGTGCTGCAAACGTGCTTTGTCTATAACCTCATCACCTATGGCTATATTGCGGGCTATGGTATCAGAGAAAATAAAGCCGTCCTGCATCACAGCACCGCAACTGTTGCGCCACAGCTGCGTATGAAAATTCCTCAAATCTCTGCGTTGCACTTCACTTGAAACTCGGTCACGTACTTCTGTACGCTCCCTCATTTCTGCACTCGTGCGCCTTGACCTTTGAGTTTTTTCATACGCATCTATGTTCCCGCCTATAAATATCTCACCCTTCACAGGAGGATAAAAACCCAACAACAACTTTACAAGGGTGGTCTTGCCACTGCCGCTCATGCCTACAATAGCCGTAGTCTTGCCTTGAGGAATATCCATTGTTATATCCTGCAAAACAATTTCACTGTGCGGACCGTCATACTGAAAAAGTACATTATGCAAATGAATGTCACAAGAGGAAGGCAGGGTGGTTATCTTCTGAACATCCGCAGGCTCCTCATCCTCTTTATTGCTTATCTCGCCCAAGCGTTCCAAACTTATTTTTGCGTCCTGCGCTGCCTGAACAAAACCGATAAGTTGGGAGATGGGAGAGTTCAGTTGCCCGATAATATACTGCACCGCAAGCATCATACCGAGGGTCATGTTGCCCGTTATTACAGCCTGCGCTGCAAAAAAGGAAATAATAATATTTTTTGCCTCATTGATAAAGAAACCGCCTGCCTGCTGATACTGCGATAAGGACAAACCTTTGACGCTTACCTTAAAGAGTTTTGTTTGGATATGTTCCCACTCCCAACGCTTCTGTTTTTCGCAATTGTTGAGTTTGATTTCCTGCATACCGGTAATGAGTTGATACAGGTTGCTCTGTTCTGCGGACGCCTGTGCAAAACGTTTATAGTCGAGTGCCTTGCGCCGCTTAAGAAAAATTACTATCCACAGCACATAAAGCACACTTGCAAGTAAAAATATACCGAGAATTTTAAGGT
>JAISVE010000019.1 GCA_031271725.1 Bacteroidales bacterium | reverse complement strand
GCTATAGATAAAAAACCTAAATGGAAAGATTATCTTATGCTTATTCTCGGCTCTGCTATTGTTGCAGCGGCTTATGTGTTTTTTGTTACGCCATACAAAATTATTCCGGGAGGTGTTTACGGCATATCTATCATTCTACATTATCTAACACAAAACATGTTTGCTTTCCTTCCCGAAGGTTTGCCAATCGGTGCAACAGCATTAATGTTTAACATTCCCTTGTGGTACGCTGCCTTCCGTTTACTCGGCAGAACTTACGGACCAAAGACAATTGCAACCTTTATTGCCACAGCTGTATTTACCGACCTTTTTACTATTCTTAACGGAGGAACAGAGAAACAAATTGTGCCTAACGATATGCTGCTTGCATCTATTTACGGCGGTGCGCTAATCGGCGTAGGTGTTGCTTTTATCTTTAAGGCAAGTGCAACCTCTGCCGGCACTGATGTTATAGCAAGAATTGTTGGCAAATACCGCAGCAACTCTGCTGTTGGGCGATACATTATACTTGTCGATTCTATTATAGTTCTTATGGGGCTTCTCGCCTTCCATTCTTGGGCTGTACCGCTCTACTCCTGGATTACAATCTTTGTTTACGGCAAAGTTGTCGATTACATTATGGCAGGCGGTCTGAATAAAAATTAAGAATCTTTTAACACAAATGTTAAAAATTCTTAACGTTTAAGAATTTTTAAGAAAAAAAATTTGGTGATAGGATTTTCAGATAATATTTTTGTGCTGTTAAACCAAAAATAAATTATCATGAAAAAACTTATCATTTTATTTTTTCTTTTTTATGGCGTAATTAACGCCAATGCACAAAGTGTCGCAATAGGTGAACAGGATTTTGTTCCCAATAAAGCGGCTATTTTAGAAATACGCTCAACAGACAAGGGCATTTTAATTCCTCGTGTTGCAGATGTGCGGGAAATTCTTGTTGATAGCGGAAGCATCGGGCTTTTAGTATATCAGACAGACAACAATGCGGGATTTTATTTTTATAACGGCACAGAGTGGAAACACATCGGACAAGGTGGCAGTGGTGCTTTATCACAGGTTAATGCCGATTGGAATTCTACGGATGGAGTTTCGCAAATTCTAAACAAGCCTGTGCTTGCTCCGGTAGCAACAAGCGGTAGTTATAAAGATTTGGTTGATACTCCTGCGATTATTGATTACGGTTATTTTGCCGATAGTATTACAAATATTAATGCGCGTCATAATGCAGAAATAACCGAACGCAGTCTTGCAGATAGCCGTCTTTATGATACAATATTATCGCATACTTTTTCGGGCAACTATTCCGACTTAAGCAATAAGCCTGAAATTCCAACACTGCCAACACTTGCCACTGTCGCAACATCAGGAAGTTACAACGACTTATCAAATAAACCCACAATCCCCGCAGCACAAGTAAATTCAAATTGGAATGCCACAAGCGGAATCTCGCAAATATTAAACAAGCCAGCACTTGCGATTGTCGCCACAAGCGGAAGTTACAACGATTTGTCAAACAAACCTGATATACCTACACTGCCAACACTTGCCACCGTAGCAACATCAGGAAGTTACAACGACTTATCAAATAAACCCACAATCCCCGCACCACAAGTAAATTCAAATTGGAATGCTACAAGCGGTATATCGCAAATATTAAACAAGCCAGCACTTGCGACTGTCGCCACAAGCGGAAGTTACAACGATTTGTCAAACAAACCTGATATACCTACACTGCCAACGTTTGCGGATGTGGCTCTTTCCGGAAGTTACAAAGATTTGGTTGATACTCCCACGATTATTAATTACGGTTATTTTGCAGACAGTATTGCGAATATTAATGCAAAACATAATGCAGAAATAACCGAGCGCAGTCTTGCCGATAGCCGCCTTTATGATACAATCTTATCACATACGTTTTCGGGCAACTATTCCGACTTAAGCAATAAGCCTGAAATTCCAACACTGCCAACGCTCGCACCAGTAGCGACATCAGGCAACTACAACGACTTAACCAACAAACCGACCATACCGGCAGCACAAGTAAATGCCGACTGGAACGCCACAAGTGGAAAAGCACAAATATTAAACAAGCCGGCAATCTCGCCTTTTTGTTATAATGAGGAATATTCAAGCCCAAGACCTGTATCAAACATACTCCAACTTTTGGGAGAATGGATGACAAATTCTCCCACCGGTCCGAGAATAAACAGAAACAAATATCTATATACATGCAACTTCTCGCTACGCATACAGAATGAAATAATGGAAACCGTATTCACTATGCATGTAACTTCATTTATGCTTAATGCCCAAGACATGACCTTGCATTTTTATGGTATTGGAAATGTAAAATATTTAGGATATAATAATACAATATACGAGATAAAAATGAGCAACAGTGTTATTCATGTTGTGGACATTTCTAATAATCTTCAAGCATATCACAACTACTGCAACAGTATTAAAAAGGTAACGCTAAGCGGCTTTATATTTCAACCATAATAATTAAACAAGCATTAAAATTTATTCGTATGAAAACACTACTTTTCCTCGCCGTTATGCTATTAGCCATACACGCTGCTATAGCAAATATCATCATCTATCCACAAACAAGCATATCCCTAAACGGCAATCTACACATATCAATCCGCAATATGGATTTATCAATAACAACATCAACAAAAGTTGATTCTACGGTAACAATTGCACTTTACAGCAAAGCAGATAAACATTTTGAAATAATCGGCGACACACTGTATTTCGGCAATCTTAAAATCGGCGGTAATTATTCACTCAACGCTTATTCAAAATTTGTAAGTATAACCGGCAATATAACAATGATGGAAAACGGAGTTTTGAATGTGACAGATAACGATGTTTTGCTTAACGGTAGCATAAAAGACGAAAGCAATAATTGTTATATTACAGGCAGCACCGGCAAGATAATAAAGAGAATAGCACTGCAACAAGAAGCAATCGAAACGGGCATCGGACTAAGTTTTTCCGTATTCGACCGGCATAGTACAAACATTGAAGTACAACGTTTTTTTGAACCGTCAATACGCAAAGATAAAGAGGGTGTAAAACGTCTGTATAAATTTTCCGAACCGCTAACGCTCGGTAATCTTGATTTTCGATACTTACTTCGAGAGCTCAACGGAATAGAAGATCCTGTGTTATGTGTTTATACACAGGAAAAAGGTATTTGGGATATGATATTTTCAAGACATAATAATTCGCGCCAAACAATAAGCGGAAAATCTATTTCAAAGACAGAAAATGTAGAACAAGTATCAATTTTCTCATATCCAGAATTATCTTTTCCACTCTATTTTACGCCCAATGGTGATGGAATAAATGACTTCTATGTGATAGAGGGTATTGAAAAATACGAAAACACAGTATTCACAGTGTTAGATAATACCGGAAAGCAGATATTCAGAGCATGCCCTTACATGAATAATTTTACCGGAAGCAATCTAAAAGACGGCACCTATTATTTTGTTTTCAAACGCAGTGTTAACGATAATACGCCATATAAACGCGGTACATTTGAAATAATAAGATAGAAGATTATGAAGTTTTTGATAACAATTTTTCTTATAGCAACATCCTTGTATGTTACAGTTGCCCAAGGACAACAAGTGCAATCTTTTTTGCAACCCTCACTGCAAAACCCTGCATCAATGGGCAGAAGCAAAAATATAAATGTAAGTTTATTTGCACAACACGATATGGCAGGCTTTGAAGGCCGTCGTCCAACGGTTGCCTGCGCAGGCGACTTCCCTATTGTATATAACCGTACATATAGAGAACTATACAAAAAGTATATGTTTATAGGTTTTTCTTTTCAGAACGAAAACTACAGTATTTACAATAACTTCTCTGCGATAATAAACTACGCTTACCGTTTGCAGGTGGCAAAGGAGCATTATCTATCATTTGGAGTTGCTGCAGGTATTCTTGATCAATTTAAAAATTATGCACATTTGTTGTCGGACGGCACAAGCGATCCTGCCGTATTGGAACGTATGCGCAACGAGAAAAAAAATGCTGTTTACTTTAAGGGTGGAGTTGGAATAGAATTGCATAATCCGCGATATTATGTAGCAGTCTTTGTTCCGGATTTTATCAATGAAATATCGCCCTTTATTAGCGGAGGTTTTACCACAAACCCTGAAACAAACTGTTCCTTTGCCTTTGACGCGAAAACCGGATATGATTTCACGCAAAAAAAGTTTATACAGGAGTTAAAGATGTGGCTGACAATAAAGCAAACTATCGGTTTCGGATTTGGCTACGGCTATCCGCAACAGGCATCTGCCTTTGCATTTATAAACCTGAAAAAGTTTACAAAGATAGGTTATGGCTGCCAAATAAACCACTTTAAATTTAAGGTTGAAGGTGCGCCTGTCCTCACTCACGAAATAATGCTTAAACTCACTTTTATCTGCTACCCGAACAAACTTCCGATTTGATATGTGTTTTTTCATAGCATTTTACTTTTTAACAATTTTGAATGTTGAAACTCGCCCGCTGTTATCATAGACTTTCAGCAGATACATTCCTTTTGAAAAAGAACTTACATCAATTGTATTTCCATGAGATTGGCTGTAAACTTTATGCCCTGAAACATTAAAAATTTCAACAAGAGATATTGTTTTATTTAGTGAAGTTAAAATAAGATAGCCATCGGCAGGATTTGGAAAGACGGCAATATCACTGTGCTTTGTTGACTGCTCAATATTTACAATCTCATCATACCAAACAAAGCAATCTGTCACATCAGAACGCTCGGACTTATAAACCAACTCTTCATTTTGCAAAAAGCAAAGTAGATATTCCACTGTACTGTTAGTAGGACACAGGTACTCTGTGCTTGTCAAAAATCCTGAAACATCTCCGATACCTTCTATCCATATATGTTCACGAAAAGCACCATGATCATAGTTTTCAGGATTAGAAGAAAGTACATGCCCATTTATTTGTTTATGTAGTTTGCTTCCAATCAACACCTC
>JAISVE010000055.1 GCA_031271725.1 Bacteroidales bacterium | reverse complement strand
GCGGATGGTATTTATTCCAATCTTGCTATTATAACACATTCCATGTCGGAGTTTTTTATAGACTTTGTACGTCTATTGCCGGGCGTACCTAAATCGCCGGTAAAGTCGCGTATAATTTTAACTCCGCAGCACGCAAAACGTTTAATGGAGGCACTTGTCGAAAACTTGAAAAAATACGAGGAGCGTTTTGGTAAAATTTCCGAACCAAATCAGGGAGGGGATAATAGGGGAGTGTTTATGGGACAGCTCCCGATCAGCGAGGCGTAAAATTTCTAAAAGCAGTCATCTGCTTCGTTGCACTGCACTTGAAACTCGGTCACGTACTTCAGTACGCTCCCTCGTTTCTGCGTGAGTGCGCCTCGCATCTAACTACTTTTAGAAATTTTAGTAACTTTGTAATTCCCTCGTTCATTGTATAATTGCCCAATGGTGTAATGGTAACACTGCAGATTCTGGATCTGCCTTTCTTGGTTCGAATCCAGGTTGGGCAACTTTGTAAAGCCGCATAATTATAAAATTGTGTGGCTTTTTAATTTCCTGTACTCGTTTTTTCTTTGCCATATAACGAAATATAATTCGATAAATTTGTATCTTTACAAGATACTATAGCCTAAATACGAATGAATATTATAATTCCAATGGCGGGACAGGGCACTCGCCTGCGACCTCATACATTAACAAGCCCTAAGCCACTTCTATGTTTTGCCGGAAAGGCAATGGTCGAACATATTATAGATGAACTTTCTTTATCTGTAGGAACGGAAATAAATGAAATAGGCTTTGTTTGCGGACATTTCGGCAAAGAAGCGGAAGAAGCTTTGCTCGAATGTGCGGCAAAAAAAGGAGCAAAGGGGCATATCTTTTATCAAGACGAACCGCTCGGCACAGGACATGCAATTTTATGTGCAAAAGAACTCTTAAAAGGCGAGGTTTTGGTCGCATTTGCCGACACTCTTTTTATAGGTAGCGAAAACATGCTTGACTGCGAGCAGGAAGGTGTTATATTTACAAATAAAGTAGAAAATCCTCAGGCATTCGGCGTAGTTGTTGCAGATGAAACCGGACGCATAAATGCTTTTGTAGAAAAACCGAAAGTGTTTATTTCAGATGAAGCAATAATAGGAATATATTATTTCAAAGACGGCAAAAATTTGCATAAGGAATTGCAATATTTGATAGATACTGATTTCAGGCGGGGCAAGGAATATCAACTTACAGATGCCCTCGAAAACATGCTGCAAAAAGGCTTGTCTTTTGCGAGGGCAAATGTAGAGCAATGGCTTGATTGCGGCAATAAAGATGCAACGATAGATACGCATACGGCATTGTTTAAGTCAAAACCGCAACTGCACAGTGTTTCCGCAAGCGCAGAGCAAAAGAACAGTAAAATAATAGAGCCTTGTTTTATAGCAAAGGGCGTTGTATTGGAAAATGCAATTATAGGCCCTTGCGTGTCTATAGAAAAAAACTGTATAATAAAAAATTCAAACATAGATAACTCAATTCTGCAACAAGAAATACAAGTAGAAAATGCAAATTTGCAGCGTTCGATGATAGGAAACAAAGCGACTGTGAAAAATCATAAAGGGGTTGTGAGTTTGGGGGATTATTCGCAGGTTGAGTGAAAGTAATGTGAAAAAATGAAAAATATTTTTAAGTTAATAACATTGTGTGTATTTCTAACAGCTGCCATAACGGCTTTTGCTGCACCAAATAAAAAATCTGATTCCCTTTTTATGGAAGGCATACGCTATCACCTAACCAATCAAAACGAAAAAGCATTTGAGGCGTATTATCTTTCGTCAAACATTAACCCGCAAAACTTTGCCGTCTTCTATGAAATAGCACGCTTGTATTTGGAACAGGGGCGTTTTAGTGATGCGTTGATATATGCGGAAAGAGCATTTATGCTTTCAGATGCGAACAAATATATTGGTGACTTTCTTATAAATCTTTATGAAAATTCATACCAATTTAATAAGGAAGCAGAAGTCTGTCTTAAACTTATGGAAAAATATCCTGACGAATTGGATTATGCCTACCGTGCTGCCGATGCTTACATAAATACAGGAAATATATTAAAGGCAATAGAAGTATATGATAATCTTGAAAAGAAGTTTGAAGTTACCGATGAGTGGATTAGAGAGAAAGTCAAGTTGTATATGGCAATGGGCGATAAAAAATCAAGAGAGGCTGCAAAGAATGAACTTGAAAAAGCAATAAAAGTATTTCCTCAAGCAGTAAAATATTACGAGATGCTTGCCCAAATGGCAATGGAAAGTAAAAATTATAAAGAAGCGGAGCGTAATTATAAAATAATTATTGAGAAAGATCCGTCAAATGCCCTTGTACATTTTTCACTTGCCGATTTCTATCGTAAAACGGGAAATCAGAAAGAATCACAAAAGGAGCTTATAAAAGGTATCGAAAATAAGAATCTTGACTACAACACAAAACTCGAAATTATTTCTGCCTATTACGGTACCGGTGAGTTGGATAAAAAGACAGATGCAAAGGAAATACTTCAAAATAATGAGAAAATTTTTGAAGCACTTATAAGGGCGCAACCTGACAGATATGAGGCTTATCTATGGCTTTACGGCAATTCGTTTTTGCTGGAAAATTGCGATAAGACACTTTATGCAATTTCCAATCTTGAAAGAATAGGGATTGCCGATAAGCAAGGTGTTAATGTGAGAACAATGCGTATTATAAAAGCGGAATGTCTGTATAAATTAAAAAGGATGGATGAGGCTTTTTTACTTTTTGACTCTTTGGTTAGAGAAGACCCGCATGATATGACTATAAAAAATAATTACGCATATTTTCTCGCAATTGAAAATAAAGATTTGAATAAAGCAGAAAATCTCGCAAAGGAAGTATATGAAAAAATGCCGAATGAAATAAGTTTCATAGATACTTATGCCTGGATACTATATTTGAAAGGACGTTATGAAGAAGCTAAAAAACTTATTGAACGGGCGATAAAAATGGATGGTGATAAGAGTGTGGTAATAAAGGAACATTACGACAAAATTATGCAGGCTGTGAAGAACCCGCCCGTTGCAAAGTCTGACTCCGGACAGGCTTCCATTGCAGAGCCTGTTCCATCTGATGTTATTGCTGATACTTCTTTTTCCGCAAATATAAAATGCGTTGTTTCGGGTTTGATGGATGGTGATATTTCATTAAGCGGAAAAATTAAAGTTTCTACTACTCAGGGGGGATGGATTAGCTTATCGCACGGATTTGTGGGAGAGGCGTTACGGATAAGATTTTACAATGATTCGATCTTTATTATAAATAGATTGGAAAACTCATGTATTGTTGAAGGTGGAGTACCTGTTGAAATACTTTCAAAAATTTTTATGGCGGATTGCAGCACTAAGAATTTTTCTTTTTCGATTTCGGGTTTTTCTTTGCGTGTTGAAGACTGCGGCAATTCATTTATGAATGTTTCGGCAAGTTTCGGGAGTAGTCCGATAATGTTGCGCATGCAATATTCCGGTATTGAAAAAAATAAATTGTTGGATATGCCGTTTCGCTTGCCTGTTGATTGTAAGTAGTGAGATGTGGATTGTGAAACGTTTCACACTTCACATCTCACAAATTAAATAAAATGAAAAAAGTGTTTAGGTCGATAGTAATTTTAGTATTCTTGCTTATGTTGAGCGGTGCTGTGGCGCAGCAGAGCAAGGCATCTCTTGAAAGCAATAAAAAAAAGATAGAGCAGGAAATAAAGCAAACATCGGAACTACTTGAAAAAACAAGGCGTAACAAAAAAAATTCTGTTGCCGAATTACAACTTCTTAATAGAAATATTTCGAAACGCCAACAACTTGTTTCCGGCTTAAACAAAGAAATAACATCAACAAACAGTAAGATTCAAAAACACAGCGCAGCGGTAAGTCGTTTGAGCGGGGATATTACAAAACTTAAAAGCGAGTATGCAAGAATGTTGCAGTCATCCTATCTACATAAAAACCCATATATGAAAATAATGTATGTGCTGTCCTCAAAAGATTTTTCACAGGCATACAGACGCATAATGTATATCCGACAATACAGCGATTACTTAAAAAAACAGGTAGAACTTATAAAGGCAAAGCAAATTGCACTTGAAGAAAATAT
>JAISVE010000050.1 GCA_031271725.1 Bacteroidales bacterium | reverse complement strand
ACGCCGCGAGAAAATGATTTTCTCCGCTATTAAGTTACTCCAAAAACAAGGTTACACCGTTGCTGCGGTTCCTGACAACGAGGCTGTTGCAACCTAATTTTGTTTCCTTCATTTTGTCATTTTTTGTCGCAGTATGGGGTTAGCCTATACTGCTTTTTCCCGTGACTTCTGCGCGACATTACCGGTTTCACACTAATTCCTTTCAGCTTGTGTATCTTTACCTAACTTGCTCTGCAACAGGAACAAAATTCTTATTTATAGTCAAATATCCGGCGCATTTTCTGCATAAGTCAACATATCCCTTTTCACTGTAACCATAATCGTACTCCAAAAGAGCCATTTTATCTTCTTTACCAAAATCCAAAAGTGAAAACCCGCTGTCATACTCAACGAAATCCGCTTTTAGCGCAAACCCGTCATCCTGACAGTTATAGTATTTGCCATCCTTCAATAAGCGGCACTTCATAAAGCATTTATCAAACAATTCAATCATTTCATCTTCGGAAGAATCGCAGCGGTTAATAGTTTCTCTGCCGTAATCTATCCACCATTTATCTCTTGTGCGGATTTCATACTCAATTTTATTTATTTGAAGATTTTCTATAAACTTTTCAAAAGAAGGCTTAATATTCGGCAGAGATTCAGTGTAATCACTTACGGATATCCTTACACCATATCTATTCGAACTCCCCGAAAAAATATCTTGAATACCTGAGTTCACAGTACCATTGGTTAATACTTTAATTTTACCAATTCTACTTTTATAATTTTCACCAATATAAAAAACTAATTCATTTAAGTCAGGATGTAAAAATGGTTCGCCACCAAACAACTCAAATTCACAAACATAATCAAAAGCGTTAAAAAATAAATCCACATCTCTTTTCAGAACAGAAATGTCACCGTCTTTAGGATTTCTAAAATACGGTATCATCACCTTACAATACCTGCAATTTAAAGTGCAACGTTCAGTTACTGAAATCGCGCAAGCCTGAGAGCAAAGCATTTGTTTTGAGTACCACATATAAATTTGATAAAACCTTCGGTCGAAGAGATTAACATTGTATTTCAAGCCATAATCGCCTAATTGATCTATAATATCGCTCATGTAAGAAGAAGCAGAAATTATAACCGCCGTTTCACAATCCAAAATATTATTTATTTCCGCAACCGGATATACCGGTAACCCAAGATATCCGTTTAATGTTTTCGAAGGATTATTATCTATAAATCCGATTACATCAATATAATTATGTAAGCCATTGTACAGGTCCTCACCATTTGTACCTGCGCCAAAAATAATACATTTTTTGAAATAAGATATTTTACTTCCCATTTCGTCAAGCTCATGCCCTTTATTTTGCCATTTCATTTTTTTCTCACCTTATTTTGGCTAAGTCATCTTTACAAATTCAATATTTTGTTTTTTATATCAGTAGTCGAAATCCCCTTAGTAAAAGGCAGATAAATTGTTTTAACTCCATATTCAGCCATCACTTGCTCAGTATGCTCCCAACGCGGGTTACCTTTCCAGTCGTCACCAATAAAAAGCAGATTAAACGGCTTTATTCTCCAAATAGATTCTTTATCCAAAGAATCTACACATATTGTTTCATCAACCGCACGCACAGCCGCAACAATGCGAATACGCTCTTCAAACGGCACAATGGTTTTTTTGCCCTTGTACGTTTCTACAAGCTTGTCCGAGTTAACCCCCACAATCAGGTGTTCACAATTTGCTTTTGCGTTTTCTATGAGGTTTAAATGCCCTACATGGAACATATCAAATACGCCGGCAGTAAAACCTATAATTTTCATTAATTAACCTCCGGGTAATTTTAACTGTGAAATAGGATGCGTTTTGCGTTCAGATACGGGCGGTAAATCCATATAATCGCCATATTTAAACAATAAATATGCATCGAAATTACCGAATGTTTTAAAAGTTATTCCTTCAAATTTTATTTCGGTAAATGTATCCCATAACTTTGCGGGATATGCATAATCCCTCGTAGGCGCAGGAAAAGTAAGCGGTCGCACCCATTTTGTTTCATTATTTCTTTTTTTTTCAAAACGACCAAAACTCTTTTTCAAAACTTTTTCAGGTATTATACTCAAGCAAATGTAAACGAACCTCTCCACGCCTTTGGCTGTTTTTTTGCCGACAACAGACCAAAATGCTTTTCTGTAGAAAAAACATTTAGCTGCACACAAACAGCGTAACAGGTAATTATCCGGAACGTAATCGTCAATAAACAGATCAATAAAAATGCCCTGTTCATACGGCATATGCTCTTGCCCATTACGTACAAACAATGAATCTTTACGCCTCAGTTTGCCGTAACCCCAACGATATCCGCAAGTTTCTTCATAATCCTGAAAATAAAATTTGTCTGTATTTAAAAATACCTTACACGCTTCCCGGAATTTCAAATATTCTTCCCTCTTAAAATGAACATCCGCATCATCGTCCCAAGGTATAAAACCACCGTGCCTAACAGCACCCAAGAGTGTACCTGCGGCTATTCGGTAATTTATTTCGCTAAGACGGCATATCCGGTCAACTTCGCACAAAAGCTCCAATTCTACCATTTGCACACCGCGCAATTCTTCGGGTGACATTCTATATCCGCAACTGACACACATAGTCAATTACTCCTTATCTCTTCCATAACGTACCCGTAAAACTCCTTAACAACATAGGAATTATCAAATTAAACATTTGCTTATGTCCAACGTTGCTGAACTATGTAAGATAAAAACTACGTTTTAAAATATCCCACAATGAAATTAATCATTGCACAACCAATTTACTCTTTTTTGTAAAGTTTTTGAGTTCCATATCATTTATTAGAAAATCATCACAACAGTAGTCACATTTGTGATTTAGAGAATTATCTCACGTATAATTCTAACAGCCATAAGGCATTTTGGCAAGTAAAAAATCTTTCAATCCACCTTAGAAATTCCGAGTAGTTTCCATAATTACCGCATTGTTCCTAAAAATCGTGTTTGAAGCTAAAATGGCAAAAAAATAACGCCTTAGGAATTTTAAATTCATTTTAAATTCCTAAGGCGTTTGGTTGATATACACGGCATTTTACATTGCATCTATACAACTATTTCATCTATTTGCTCTTTCGAAAGCCCGGTTATTCTTAAAATGAGATCAATTGGCATGTTTTCAAGCAACATATTTTTTGCTGTTTTTAGTATACCCTTGCGTTCACCTTTTGCTTCCCCTCTCGCTTCCCCCTTTGCTTCCCCCTTTGCTTCCCCTTTCGCTTCACCTTCTGCAAAAAGCTTCTCCCTCTCAATTCTATCATTTTCTAAAATATCATACATTAATGATTCAGCCTCCTCTATTTTTCCATCTTCCAGCAACACTTTTACGCGCGCTTTTTTATCACTTCCATATATTCTATCCAAAATTTCTAAACTCTTAGTGAGTATGCGCATTTCTTCTTGGTCAAACTCCTTGATTGCAGTTATTGTCCTCATAACATTATTGCTCAGCTCAGCACTTGTCCTCGAATTCTCAAACATAAAAACTATAGACAAAAGTTTTGAGTAGAAAGTTTCAAGTTGCTCTTTGGTATAATTCTTTACAGCTACCAACGAATATTCGAAATTGAGAACATGGTTACCGAAATTCTCGAAATTTTCAAACATCTCGCGGATATTTGTTGGAACAGTCCAAGTTTC
>JAISVE010000163.1 GCA_031271725.1 Bacteroidales bacterium | reverse complement strand
TTAAATATATACGGCAGTGCAGGAAGTTTCTTCAAAAACCCTTTTGTGTCTGTCCGAAAATATGAGGAACTAAAACAGCAAGACAGCAATCTAAACGGCTTTGCAGTCGGTGATAAAGTAAAACTTCATGCAGGATATTTAATAGATAAATGCGGTTGGAAGGGCTATCGTGAGGGTAGTGTCGGTGTCTATGAAAAAAACGCGCTTGTGCTTATCCATGATTTGCAAAAAGAAGGTAGCAGTGGCGAAATCTTAAGTCTTGCCGACAAAATAGTTCAAAGCGTAAGAGAGAAGTATGGTGTAACATTAGAGCCCGAAGTGGTTATCGTATAAATATATAAACTTGCTTTTCTCTTGGCTTAATCGTATTTTTGTTATAATGAGAAAATTTGGTTTATCGGCGGCTTTTATAATATATTTCCTCTTTTTATTCAACTTTGTGTATTCGCAAGATAGCGTATATTCTACATATTTATTACCTAAGGCAGATACAAGTTTATCGGCTTCACAAATTCCCGATCCTTACTTATTTATAGACAGATACGGCGTGCTTGAAAGCAGGGACGACAGTGCCTTTATTTATGAGATGTTTTCGGAATGGGTATTTGACGAACTTGAACGCATTGTAGAAAGTTACCAGTCGTTTGATGACCATAGAATTCACTATTCGCCACGTTTTGATCCACTGAAAAAGAAAGATACAACTTTGATTTACTTATTGGACAGTGGTGGTATTTATGTACAGCCTCATCCCGGACATCTTGTATCACGTTTCGGACAGCGGCGCAGACGTTATCACTATGGTGTTGACCTTAAATTATATACAGGAGATACAGTGCGTTCGGCATTTGACGGTATTGTGCGGATTTCTACTTATAATCGTGGTGGCTATGGTTACCTTGTAATTGTCCGCCATAACAACGGACTTGAAACATACTATTCGCACTTGTCACGCCTTCTTGTTAAGCCCGAAGATGAAGTGAAAGCGGGTGATGCCATTGGGCTTGGCGGAAGTACAGGGCGTAGCACCGGACCGCATTTGCATTGGGAAATACGTTATCTCGGCACACCTATCAATCCGGAAAAAATTATTGACTTTACCAATAAATGTTTGATTTCGGATACTCTTTACCTAAGCAGGGCATTGTTTTCTTACATTAGTGGTAGCGAGGGCACAGGTAAGGCAAGTTACCATAAGGTTAGGAATGGTGAAACACTATCTTCCATTGCCCGCCGTTATGGTACCTCCGTGTCCAACTTGCAACGCCTTAACCGTATGGGACGTTCTACTTCCATACGCGCGGGAAGTACCATAAGGGTTAGGTAAGTGTGTGAGGGATTTGTATTTCTCTCAACTTAATCGCATGTTATTTCGCTTCGCTCAATGAAATTACTACGTTTCGGAAATACAAATGCTTGCATTTGTATTTCTCTCAACTTAATCGTAATTTTGTCAAGGTATAATTAAACGGACTATGAAACGAGCATTAACATGGCGTTCACTAAAGCGTATGTTATAATACATGCGGCTTCCATACTGCCTTAATTGACGAACGAAATGAGCGCAGAGGCAAAACTTGTTTTGACTATGCCTAATGAGGAGGAATTGAAAATCATTAACTCCTTAGATTAAAAATGGAATGGTTAATAAATCATTGCGTAGCAATAATTAAAAATTTATACGTATGAAAAACATCTTAAAACTTTCAATCTTACTTCTTTTTGCGGCTGCTTTTTTTTCTTGCGGTAAAGAGGCTACGGGAGATAGAGAAATAAGCTATAGTATTGTACATAGTTCAGGTATTAGTATCTATAGTTATACCTGTGACGACCAAGAAATACAAACAAAAATGGATAGAGTTCGCAATTATTTATATTCTTTTAACCGTAGTTTTACTATAATTGGTTTTGGAGATTATGAATGCGACAACAAGGCTAAAGAAAATTTCAGACAGACTATGAAGTCCTTTACACAACAGAAACTCCAAGCAATGTTGGATAACGTATTTGGCGATAATATTAAAGGCAAGGTAAATGTATGGTATTCTGTATGTGTTTCAGGAGAAGAATATTTTGGTGAATATTTAGATGAAACAGAACTCTACACGGCAGAAGTAAACTAACAACATGATAAATATGAAAAACATCTTAAAACTTTCAATTTTACTACTTTTTTCGGCTGCTTTTTTTTCTTGCAGCAAATCTGATAGCTATAATATAACACACCGTTATACTTATTTTTCGACTGATTTAGAGACAGGCAACATAGCACCTGCTCCTATGTTGAATTATTTAATTTCCTACGACCTTGTACTTAAGGTAAGCGGAGATGGAGAAAATGAACGGGACAGCAAGGCAAAATCAAAGTTTCAAGAACGCTTTCAACCTTTTACGCAAGAAGAACTTCAGGCAAAGTTGGAAGAAGTACTTGCAGATAGTACTGTGGGTGAGATAACTGTTCGATACTATCTATACAGGGCAAATCAAAAAATAGATTCAACAGAACTTTACACAGCATCAAAAGGGATAATTCGTTAAACTATGCGTTACACATACACCGAAAAAAAAGATACACGAAGCGGTTTTGGGGCAGGGCTGCTTGAAGCAGGCAAGCGCAATTCCAATGTTGTAGCACTTGCTGCCGACCTTAAAGGCTCGGTAAAAATGGATGCCTTTGCAAAAGAGTTTCCCGACAGATTTATTCAGGTTGGCATTGCCGAAGCAAATATGATTTCCATTGCGGCGGGACTCACACTTAGCGGCAAAATCCCTTTTACGGGTACTTTTGCAGAGTTTTCTACAGGCAGGGTGTATGACCAGATAAGGCAGAGCGTTGCCTATTCCAATAAAAACGTTAAAATTTATGCCCCGCACGCAGGACTTACGGTGGGTGAGGATGGCGCGACACATCAGGCACTTGAAGATATGGGGATGTTAAAGATGATGCCGAATATGGTTGTGATTCATCCTTGCGACTATAATGAGGCTTTTAATGCAACCCTTGCTGCTGCCGAGTATGAGGGTGCGGTTTATCTGCGTTGCGGACGTCCCGAAGTGCCTAACTTCACTCCTGCCGATAAGAAGTTTGAAATCGGAAAAGGCGAAGTGCTTATTGAGGGTGGGGATTTGACAATTATTGCGATTGGACATCTTGTATATCCTGCTATTGAAGCGGCGGAAGCACTTGCGGAGCGCGGGATTGGTGCGGAAGTCATAAAGATTAGCACCTTAAAGCCGCTTGACAGGGATTGCATTTTGAAATCTGCAGGCAAGACCGGCAGGGTGCTCACTTGCGAGGAACATCAGATTG
>JAISVE010000118.1 GCA_031271725.1 Bacteroidales bacterium | reverse complement strand
ATTGATGATAAAAATAAAATTGGTTGTAAATTTGCGCCGAAACTACAGGTCATAACACTTATCTAAAAAATACTTATAATTATGAAGTGGAATACTATTCTTCACAAACTAATTCCAAGCGAAGACAAATTTTTTCCGATTTTAAGGGATATGTCTTCCAATCTTTTAGAATGTTCCGACTATTGCATCAAACTGATGGAAACACAGACTCTTGAAGGGCAGAAGGAATTGCAAAAAACAATCAAGCGTCTTGAAACAAAAGGAGACGGCTTAATCGGCTATCTCTACAAGGAACTTAATGACACTTTTATAACTCCTTTTGATAGAGAAGATTTGCACAATCTTGCAAATAAAATCGACAATGTTCTGGACAGAATAAACAGCACTTCAAAACGTGTCATAATGTATGAACCCATAGAGCTGCCCAAGCATTTCGGCGATATGGCACATATCGTAAAAGAACAATGCAAGCTGATTGATGTTATGACAGACGAACTGAAAAATGTTCATAAAAACGGGGCGTCAATAACGAGTACATGTGATAAGTTGCACATACTCGAAAATAAAGCAGACGATCTTTACGAAAATTTTATTACTGATATTTTTACCAAAGCAGACAACGATAAGAGTTATGTTTTAGAACTTGTAAAATTAAAGGAGATAATGCAGGAACTTGAACGTACTACAGACGATGCCGACAACGTTGGTAAATCAATAAAAACAATAGTAGTAAAATTTGCATAGCGTATGACACTTCTGATAACATGTATAGCACTTGCTTTTATTTTTGATTATATAAACGGCTTTCACGATGCTGCCAATTCTATTGCAACAATTGTTTCTACAAAGGTATTAAAGCCGCTTTGGGCTGTTATTTGGGCAGCTGCATTTAATTTTCTCGCATTTTTTATATGCAAATATATTATAGGTGAGTTCGGCATAGCCAACACTGTGTCAAAAGTAGTTTTTGAGGAATTTATTACTCTTCCTGTTATACTGTCGGGATTGCTGGCAGCTATTGCATGGAACTTATTAACTTGGTGGTTTGGTATTCCGTCTTCATCCTCGCATACACTTATTGGTGGTTTTGCAGGTGCGGCTTTGGCAGGCACAATTTTTAACCTGGATGCCATTCACTGGTTTGGTGCAAAAGGTGTGCTCGAAATTGCAGCATTTATTGTTCTTGCGCCGCTTATTGGTATGATAATTTCTATTTTATTGACAACACTTGTATTCAGGATTTGTCGAAAAGTAAATCCACACAAGGCAAATAAATGGTTTAAACGTCTTCAACTTGTATCCTCTGCATTGTTTAGTTTGGGACACGGTATGAACGATTCGCAGAAGGTTATGGGTATTATTGCTGCGGCATTGTTTGCACATGGCAGTATTACTGATATTACCGATATTCCTACCTGGGTGCCGCTATCTTGTTTCACTATGATAGCACTCGGCACGATGTCGGGCGGTTGGCGTATTATCAAAACAATGGGCTCACGCATAACAAAAGTAACGCCGTTGGAAGGTGTTGTTGCCGAAACTGCGGGCGCATTAACACTTTTCTTGACGGAAATTTTGCGAATACCTGTCAGCACTACGCATACGATTACCGGAGCTATAGTGGGTGTAGGGGCAACTAAACGTTTGTCGGCAGTGCGTTGGGGAGTAACAAAACGCTTACTTGTGGCTTGGATTCTGACTATTCCCGTAAGTGCTGCTTTGGCAATACTGTTTTATTGGATAGTTTCTTTAGTATTATGATAAATCTTGACCTTAAACATATCGGTAATATTGCCGGTAGTGATGCTGTTAAAGTAGATGTAACCCGCGCTTACGGCGAACTCTACAATAAAAACGGCAAGGGTAATGATTTTCTCGGTTGGGTAGATTTGCCTGTTGAAATTACTCCCGAATTTCTAAAAGATATTAAAGATACTGCTGCTGATTTTCGTGCTAAAAGCGAAGTGCTTGTTTGCATCGGTATCGGTGGCTCTTATCTTGGTACTCGTGCGGTAGAAGAAGCGTTGAAGCCGTTCTTCCGCAATAAGGAGCCTCTAAATTCCTCAAATCTCTGCGTTACGCCTCATCTCGTAAATGCTCATTATCCATTAGATAACTCCGCTTTACTCGACTCGCGTGCCTTGACCTCTGAGTTTTTAAAGGCTCCCAATAATAATGCAGGTAAATCAAGAGTTCCTGAAATTATTTATGCGGGGCATCAGTTGAGCGAGGACTATCTTGCGGAATTGTTGCCGTACTTGGACAGTAAAGAATATACAATATGCGTAATTTCGAAAAGCGGCACAACTACCGAGCCCGCAATTGCATTCCGCATTTTGCGCAAACATCTTACTGATAAATACGGAGCGGCAGAAGCTTCAAAGCGTATTGTGGCGATTACTGATAAGGAGCGTGGTGCATTAAAAGGGCTTGCAACTCAAGAGAGCTACAAGACTTATGTTATACCCGATAATGTCGGCGGACGTTATTCCGTTCTCACTCCTGTCGGACTTTTTCCGCTTGCAGTGCTTGGGGTAGATGTGGCTTCGCTTGTGCAGGGTGCTTGCGAAATGCGTGAAAAAGTGCGTGTTGAGAAGCCTGATTTTGAAAACTGCTCTTGCGCAAAATATGTTTTGCTGCGTAATACTCTTTACCGTCAAGGTAAAAAAATGGAGTTAATGGTACAGTATGATCCGCGTTTTTTTTATTTTATAGAATGGTGGAAGCAACTTTTTGGCGAGAGCGAGGGAAAGGAAAATAAAGGTATCTTTCCTTCGTCTGCGGGTTTTACTACCGACTTGCATTCGCTTGGGCAATATATTCAGGAGGGTGAAAGGTTTTTCTTTGAAACTGTATTGTCGCTTAACAGCCAAAAACATACTCTTGAAGTTCCGGTCGCAGATAATGATGCGGACGGTATGAATTTTGTAGCGGGCAAACGTTTATCTTACGTTAATGCAAAGGCGGAAGAAGGAACCTGTATGGCGCACAGCGAGCAGGGCGGTGTGCCTGTTATTCGTTTTGAAATCCCTGTTTTGAATGAGCATACGCTTGGTGGACTTATCTACTTTTTTGAATATGCTTGCGGTTTGAGTGGTTATACTCTTGGTGTAAATCCTTTTAACCAGCCGGGTGTGGAGGCATATAAAAAGGAAATGTTTAGATTGCTGGGAAAATAGTTTTTCAAAAATTGTAACTTGTCTTAAGTTACTCAAAAAATACAATTATGAAAAAATCAACTTGGATTATTTTAATCGTGATAGTGTTATTGGGAATAACACTTATTTCAATGTACAACCGTCTTGTTAATAAAGAAGAAAGTGTTGCAAATGCCTGGGCGCAAGTAGAGAGCGTTTATCAGCGCAGGGCAGACCTGATACCTAATTTGGTAAATACTGTTAAAGGGTCGGCAGAATTTGAAAGCAGCACTTTACAGGAAGTTATTGAAGCGCGTACGGCGGCAATGGGCGTAAAGGTAGATCCGTCAAGTTTGAGCGAGGAAGATGTTGCAAAATTTGAAAGTGCACAGCAAAATCTTTCGGGTGCATTGCAGCGTTTAATGGTGGTTGTTGAACGTTATCCCGACCTTAAAACCACTGCTAACTTTAAGGAATTGCAAGCGCAGTTGGAGGGAACGGAAAATCGTATTACTGTTGAACGTATGAAGTTTAACGATGCAGTAAAAAAGTATAATGTTGCTATTCGCCGTTTTCCGAGCAATATTATAGCGGGGATGTTCGGTTTTGAAAAGAAGGGCTATTTTGAAGCTGCCGAAGGTGCGGATAAGGCTCCGGAAGTAAAGTTTTAAGGTAAAAGTGTAGTATAATTTTGCTGCATTACAGTTTACAATACTTATGAAAAAAATCTTATATACATTATTGTTTGCAATAACAAGCGTAACGTTTGCGACTGCACAAGTCCCGCAAAAGCCCTATCCACCCCGTCTTGTAAATGATTTTGCAAATGTATTTACGTCAGAACAGCGGGCGGAGATGGAACGAGTGCTGGTGGCTTTTAACGATAGCACGTCAAACCAAATAACTGTTGTTACGGTAAATGATTTAGGCGGATACGATGTTGCACAGTTTGCCTACGAAATAGGCGAAAGTTGGGGCGTTGGAAATAAAAAATACAACAATGGAATAGTTGTGCTGCTAAAGCCCCGCAACGAAACAAGCGGCGAAGTAAACATTTCTGTCGGTTACGGGCTTGAGGGAGCAATTCCCGATGCAATTTGCAAACGCATTATCGACAATGAAATGATACCCTTTTATGCAGAGGGCAATTATTACGAGGGAATGATGAAAGGACTTGAAGTGTTGAAATCACTTGCTGCCGGCGAAATAACGGCAGCGGACTATGACAGCAATACTACAGCGGCAATAGTTGTTCTAATTGCTATATTCGGCGCAATTATTATTTTTATTGCGATTGGCATGCGAGGCAAACATCCTCCAAGCAGTGGAAATAAATCCGGCAGCCGTCCTTTTATTCTCTTTGGTGGTTTGGGTGGCTTTGGTGGTGGAAGCAGTAGGGGCGGTTTCGGAGGTGGTAGCAGTGGAAGAAGCGGCGGCTTTGGTGGTTTCGGAGGAGGATCTTTTGGCGGCGGCGGTGCAAGCGGCAGGTTTTAACAGTCTGCTAACATTTTATCAACAATAAATTAACCGATTTTTCACAGAGTTATTGTATTGCTGAAGTAATCCTTTTTTCTTACTTTTGCTCTACAAAATTTTTTGTAAAATTTGCAAAAGATGGACTATACAACACAAACAACACGTAAAAACGCTATAAGAGGGGCATTCTCAACCCCATTATCAGATAGAATAAATCTTGAACAGGGCAAACTCACTCCGCAGGCAGTGGAAGTAGAACGCTTGATACTTGGGGCTTTTATGATTGATGAAAACGCCCAAATATCAGTAGGGGATATTCTAAGACCTGATTTTTTCTATCTTCCCGAACATCAAGCGATATTTAAGACAATGCAAACTCTTGTTGCAACATCGCGCCCCGTGGATATTTTAACCGTAACCGAACAACTCAGAAAAAACGGCGAACTCGAAGCAGTAGGCGGAGCGGCATACATATCATCACTCACAAACAGGGTTTCGTCATCTGCACATATAGAATACCACACAAAGATTGTTCAGGAGAAATTTATTCAGCGTGAACTTATAAAGACGGCAGCGGAAATCACGAAAGAGGCATTTTCCGAAACCGCTGACGTTATTGAGACTCTTGACCGTGCCGAGCAAAAACTGCTTGATATAGGTGATGCCAACTTCCACAACGAGTATCAGGATATACGAATGCTTATATCGCAGGTGCGCGAAAATATTGAGGAAGTAAGCAAATTGCAGGACTCTATGAGCGGTATTCCGTCAGGTTTTACCGAGTTGGATAGAATTACAAACGGTTGGCAAAAAGGTAACCTTGTTATTGTGGCGGCGCGCCCCGGTATGGGTAAGACTGCTTTTGCACTTTCAATGGCACGTAATATGGCTATTGATTTTAAACGCCCTGTTGCATTTTTCTCCCTTGAAATGACTGCAGTAGAACTTGTACAACGCCTTGTTTCGAGTGAGGCGGAAATAAAGGGTGAACAATTAAAGCGTGGTGAACTTTCCGAGATGGAATGGGAACGTCTTGTTGAAAAATCGGCGGTGCTTGGAGAAGCTCCCCTTTACATAAACGACAGTTCCGCTATAACAATGTACGAACTTCGTGCACAGTGCAGACGCCTCAAACAAAAACACAAAATAGAAGCGGTATTTATCGACTATTTGCAACTTATGCAGGGTGGAGTAAGCATAAAAGGCGGTAATCGCGAACAGGAAATAAGCCAGATATCACGTCAATTAAAAGCCTTGGCAAAAGAACTCAGCATACCGATAATAGCACTTGCACAGTTGAGTCGTCAGGTGGAAACGCGAGGTGGCGACAAACAGCCGCAACTTTCAGATTTGCGTGAGTCGGGTGCAATAGAGCAGGATGCCGATATAGTGTCGTTTATTTATCGTCCCGAATACTATGGCATAACGCAGGATGAACAGGGAAATTCCACACTTGGCAAAAGTTATGTTAAGATCGCTAAGCATCGCAATGGCTCTACAGGTATGATTGCCCTGCGTTGGATTGGCAACCTTGCCCG
>JAISVE010000100.1 GCA_031271725.1 Bacteroidales bacterium | reverse complement strand
GCGGTCATATCCATAACCTTTAAATTTTTTTGCAAACATTCGTCAAAAGTGAGTGTATCGAACTTAACGGCATTAGGATCTTTTTCGGGATCTGCGGAATAAATACCGTCAACGCGTGTGCCTTTAAGCAAAACCTCTGCGTGAATTTCCGCTGCCCTTAATGCTGCGCCGCTGTCTGTCGTAAAAAACGGACTGCCTGTTCCACCAGCCATAATAACAACTATACCCTGTTCAAGTAAGGCAATGGCACGGCTACTGCTTATGCGTTTGCATATAGGGTCAACTTTTAATGCAGATAGAATTTCAGAAGCAACCCCTTGTTTTTTCAAAGCATCTTGCAATGCCATGCTGTTTATAACGGTTGCAAGCATACCCATATAGTCGCCTTGAATACGGTCTATACCTTGTTTTGCACTGCCTTGTACACCGCGAAAAATATTTCCGCCGCCTATAACAATACCGATTTGGCAACCTTTTTTTGTCAATGCTGCTATTTGCGTTGAATATTCAAGAAGTTTATCTGCCGAAATTCCGCTGCTGCCGCCCGCTGCAAGCGACTCACCGCTTAATTTTAATAGTATTCGTTTATAAATCATAACATCCGGAAATTACAAGAAAGTAAAATTACGAATTTCTTACTAATTTTGCCAAATGCTTTTTGACGTTCGCCATATTTTTGAATTTACAACTTACAGTTGGATAATTATTGCAGGATTGTTTGTATTTGGTTATGCAGTGTATCTTGCCTGTAAACGGTTTTTTAAGAAAATAACATTGTTTACACTTATTTTTGGCGTAACATATATTTTATGTATTTCTTTCGGAGCATATTTTTATGAAGGGATTGTTGAGAAAACCAATATGCGTAAAATTGCCGAAGAAATTCTAAATACGCGAGATACGGTTTTTGAGCGTAAAATATCCTTACAGCCGAATACACAAGCGGACAGCAGTTATCAATACTACTTAACAAGCTGCAAAAAGGGTGAAGAACTTGTTTTCAGAGATAATAAACAAGAAAATTGTGCGGAATATTTTGCGCGAAAGATAAAGGAAAAAGGTATTCCGACAGATGTGAGCGGGCTTTATATAATGCAGGGAAGTCTGTTGCATTACTCTTATCTTCTGCATATAAAGAGGGATAGTGTTGATATATACATGGAAATGGGGAAGGAGAAAAACATCGCCTTACCTTCCGAATATTCTTATGCTCTTTTTGGCGGTGATGATATTTGGTTTCATCGTGGCGATTTTTTGTATTCGTATAATAGAAAGTATGAAATGCTTGATTCGGCTGCGTTTCGCATAAGAAGAGGCTATGTTCATTATATTGTTCCGGTAATTCAAGACAGTGTGGAGCAAGCCCGCTTGCAAATAACAGGACAAAACGGATTACAACAGGAGAGTATAGACCACCGTCAAGCCCTTGTTATTACGGTGCCTGTACCCAAATGGTATTTTGTTGTCTATAATTTTTCGTTCTACTTTATTCTTTTTGCAGTTCTTTTTCTCTTGTGTGAATTATTGGCGAAGAGAAATTCAATCAACAAAACAAGTTATGCAAAACGTTTGCGCAATACAATGGTAGTAATTGTAGCAAGCACTTTTGTGGTGTTCGGCTCTATAGCATTTTTCTTTTTGCAAGAATGGAAATCAAAAGAAGCAGAGTCGGATTTGAAAGAAAAAATGATGACTGTTCTTATGGGAATGGAATCAAAATATATGAGCATTCCGGTAGCTCAAGTATCAGACGACATTGAATTACAATGGCGCGAAGATATGCGGTCTTACTCAATGCAGACTGTGTCGGAAATAAATATTTATACGAAAAAAAAGATAGAAGGACTTAACAGTGTAGATGAAATTCCGAGCCATATCTATCAACAATTGTATGCAAATCAACGGCATCTTGTTATATCGGACGAAGACGATTACCTTGTTGTTTATGCTCCTTTTAGAAATATTTACAATGAAATTTTCGGGTATTTGGAAATGATTGTGCCGATGAATACTGCTGCTTGGAGATTGGAGATGGGTAACTTTGTAAGTTTGTATTTCACCCTTATTCTACTGTTGGGATTATTCACATTTTTGATTGTGTATTTGCGTGCAAAATATCTGACTAAGCCGTTACGAAAAATAAGTGAATATATGGCAAAAATAAAATTGCAGAAAAAAAATGTTTACTTGGAATGGAAAAGAGATGACGAGATAGGGGAATTAGTAAGGCAATACAATATCTTAATAGATGAACTTGAAAAAAGCGCGAAGCAGCTTGCGGAGGCAGAAAGAGAAGGCGCGTTTACCGAGATGGCAAGGCAGGTTGCACATGAAATAAAAAATCCGCTAACACCTATCAAACTGCAAATACAGCAATTGGTAAGAGCTTACAAAGATGGTCGTAATGATTTTGATGAACGCTTGCATAAATTCAGCAATATGTTGCTTGACCAAATAGATGTATTAACGAATATTGCGAATATGTTTTCGCAGTTTTCGCTTTGGCAAAAACCTATGATGGAAAAGGGAGAACTTGCACCTGTTGTGCGGACAAGTATGCAGCTTTTTGAGGAAAAGGAAAATGTGAAATGGCAATTTAATGACAATGTAGATGTTTCTGCCTCTTTCGATAAACAATTTTTAGGACAAATTCTCGGCAATATATTCCGCAACGCAGTACAAGCAATAGAAGATGTCGGCGGAGAAGCCGGAATGGTAGAAGTGTCTGTGGGATACACTGCAAATGGCGGAGATGCGGACAATAAAGGTCAGTACGCCTATATAAAAATAACCGACAACGGTATAGGTATTCCGGCAGACAAGCTACCGCATATTTTCGAGTGGCATTTTACAACAAAATCAGGTGGCTCAGGTCTCGGACTTTCAATAAGCAAACGCCTTGCCGAAAGCATGAATGGTTATATAATTGCCGAAAGCCGGGAAACCATTGGCAGTACTTTCACCATACATCTGCAAACGCCGGCATAATTTATCAATAAATTCGTAAATTCGCCAAGTAAATCTACAAGTATAAATCTAAAATCTACAATTATGGAAAATAATGAAAAACCCGTTAAGGAAAACAAAAAAATCAGTGCTTCGTTTACTTGGGGTATGATACTTATTGCGGCCGGTATTATTTGGCTGCTTTGTGCACTTGATTGCATTAATTTATCTTTCAGTAACATTATTCGATATATCATTCCTTTCGGTTTGATTATATGCGGAGCAACATTGCTTATAAAGAATAAGACAGCAAAAATTATTACAATTGCTGTTTGCTTTTTAGTGTTTTTGCTCTTGGTTATTTTTACAGGGGGTAAAGATAGACATCATGAAAGACATTGTGGCAATCATCATTTTAGAGCAGAACATCGCGGTTTGGTTTATCATGGTGGTATGAGAGCCGAATTTGATGTAGAAATAAGAGAGAACGGTGTTGTAGAGTTGGAAGTTGCTGCCGGTGCCGCAGCCTTGAATGCAACAGGAAAAATCACCGGAAATAACTTGGACATTTATAAGAATGATGAGTTAAAAGAAAGTATTTCTGCGGATGTTAAAGAGAAAAAGATTTTTGTAAAAGGAAATGAAGATAAAGGCAGTTTCAATTTGGAAATGGCTCTAAACAACACTTCTATCTATGAGCTTTCATTGGAACTTGGAGCAGTGGCATCGAATCTTGATATATCAGCATACAAAGTGCAGAAATTAGATATTGAAACGGGTGCGTCTTCGGTAGAAGTAACACTTGGCGATAAAATGGATAAAGTAAACGTAGAAATTGAGGCAGGTGCAGGCGATATAACCTTACGCATTCCTAAGAATAGCGGTTGTAAAGTTGTTAGCGAAGGATTTCTTGTAGAAAAAGAACTGCCTGAATTTACCAAGGTTGATGGTGCTTTTCAAACAGAAAACTTTGCTACGTCCACAAAGACAGTGTTTGTAAAATTTGAAGGTGCCGTATCGAATTTGGAAGTTGTGAGATATTAATTGTTGCCTTTATCGCTTTCGGCAAAAATTTCATTTTGAATACGAACAGATTCAGTATGAATAAGCGATAGAACTCTGTTCATAAACTCTTTGTTTAAGCCGAGTTTATCACATTGCTTATCGTAATGCTCCAACATTTTATTCCAGTGGTTAAGCTGCAAAACACTCATATTTTCACTCTTTTTTATTTCTCCCATTTCGGCTATGAGTTTCATTCTATGAGCGAGTAACGAGAGTAACTCGTTGTCCACACCTGAAAGTATGGTGCGATACTGTTCGATTTTGTCTATACATGTATCGTCATTGCGAAAAATAAGAGAAGAGTATATTTCAAAAAACCGTTCAGGCGTAATTTGCTGCTTACTGTCGCTTAATGCTTTTTCAGGCTCAGGATGCACTTCAAGCATAAGTCCGCTTGTTTCCATGTTAATTGCCGTTTGGCATAAACATTCTATATATTGGCTGTCGCCTGCTATATGGCTGGGGTCGCAAATAACAGGCACTTCCGGTTTTTGACGTCTTAAATCAAGCATAAGTTCCCACATTGGAGCGTTGCGATAGGGCTTAAAGTTATATTGACGAAAACCACGGTGTATTGCTCCTATATTTTTTATGCCTGCCACCTGCAAACGTTCTATGGCACCTATCCAAAGTGCAAAGTCAGGTGAAATAGGGTTTTTTACCCATATCGGAATATTAGGGAAAGCAGCCATAGCCTCAGCTATTTCCTGTACGGCAAAGGGACTGCCTGTTGTTCTTGCGCCTATCCACAATATATCCACATCATATTGCATACAGAGCGAAACGTGCTCCGCCGATGCCACTTCTACCATTGTAGGAATATTGTGTTTCTTTTTTATTTCGGCAAGCCATTGCAGGGCTGTTTCGCCATAACCCTCAAAACAACCGGGTGAGGTTCTCGGTTTCCATATTCCGGCACGAAAAGCATAAAAATGCTTTGCACGTTTTACTTCCTTTGCTACAATATCTAACTGTTCAAAACTTTCGGCGCTACAAGGACCAGCCACTAATCTAAATTTATTTTCTAACATAATCTACAAATTTAGTACATTTGTAGTTCATAAATACAAAAACACTATGCGCAAAATTTATTTTCTGCTTATAATTTTGGCTATTTGCGGATCTAATTACGCACAAGATGCCACGCCTACAGAGGCGGGAAGCATGTCGGCAGACACCACTCCAAAGCCCAAATACTGGGTGTTTAAAACTTTAACAGGCTTTAATGCGGCACAAACTACATTTACCAATTGGAGTGCGGGTGGTGAAAACTCTGTTTCCGGCAACGTTGTTGCAAACTTAAATGCAACTTATACTAAAGACGGACATAATTGGGAGAGTCTCTTGCAAACAGAGTACGGCATGATGTGGACTCCATCTCAAAAGTTCAACAAAACAGTGGACAAACTGTTTGTTGCCTCTAAATATGGTTACAGAATAGAAAAAACACAAAAGAAAAATATTTGGCTATACACAGTTTCCTTAGACTTTCAAACTCAATATGACAACGGTTATAAAACCATTGGAGATGCTGATTATATCTCTACATGGATGGCTCCGGGTTACCTTAATGCTTCAGTCGGTATCGACTATCATTATAAAAATATTTTCTCTGCTTATATGGCACCCCTTACAGGCAGAACTACCTTTGTACTTGACACTTTCTTGTCAAACAGGGCATCTTACGGTCTTAAAAATCCGGGCGATAAAATTCTTGCAGAGTTGGGTTTCTCGGCAAAAGCATCGGTTAACGCAACAATTTGTAAAAATGTAACGTTACAATCGGCTTTATCTTTGTTTACTCCTTACAGTAAGGAAGACTTCGGGAATTTTGTTGTTGATTGGAATGTACTTTTGTTAATGAAAGTTAATTCATTCCTAAGTGCAACTGTTAATACTAACCTTAAATATGATGATAAAGTTAGACATGTTGATGCCGATGGTAGTATTACCGGACCAAAAGTACAGTTTAAGGAAATGATTACGGTTGGACTTGTGTATGCTTTTGACAGCACTAAACCTCCAACCAAACGCAAGCACAAAGGATAAAGATTTACGGGTTGATATTTTGATAAGCTTTAAGGCTTATTCTACGAGCGAGTTTGCATTTTTGAATAATTTATATTAACTTTGCAACCCTCAAAACGGAAACCGTTTCCTATTAATAAGCGGAAGTAGCTCAGTTGGTAGAGCATAACCTTGCCAAGGTTAGGGTCGCGAGTTCGAGTCTCGTTTTCCGCTCAAAACCCGAATAGTTGTTTCGGGTTTTTTTGTTCAAGCCTCGATGGTGGAATAGGTAGACACGCAGGACTTAAAATCCTGTTCCTGATGAAGGAGTGCGGGTTCAATTCCCGCTCGAGGTACTTTATTTAGGTCGGCAGAGAGAAAACTCATAAAAGCCTGAAGATTAAGGCGCGCAAGTGCAGTGGCGAAGGGAGCGTACTAAAGTACGTGACCGAGCCTCAAACGTAGCGCAACGCAAAGATTCGGACTTGTATGAGTTTTCGTAATAGGGTTCCGTAGCTCAGCTGGATAGAGCAACAGCCTTCTAAGCTGTGGGTCGGGCGTTCGAATCGCCCCGGAATCACTTAAAGAAAGGCATGTCAAGTGCCCGCAGACGCAGCAATTAGCTGCGTTTTGTATAATACGCTATCAAATTATAAATCTATGAATATTGTTATAGCCAACGATGACGGCATCTTCGCACAAGGTCTGAAAGAACTTGTTAGCATCGCCAAAAAATATGGAACAATAACAGTTGTTGCTCCCGACCGCTCGCGCTCAGGACAGTCGCACGCTGTAACATTTACAGATATTATAAGGGTTGTTAAAGTTAAAGAAGAGGAAGGCGTAACTTCTTATCAATGCAGCGGAACACCTGCTGATTGTGTAAAAATTGCTATCGGTGAAATTCTTAAAGGACAAAAGGTTGATCTTGTGCTTTCCGGTATTAACCACGGTTCAAATGCAGCTACTAACGTTATATATTCTGGCACTATGGCTGCTGCCGTAGAAGGTGCGCTAAACGGAATAGACTCTATCGGTTTTTCCATTGCAGACCATGCTTTGAAAATTGATTTTAACGGCGGCAAAGGTTTAAAGTATGTTGATGAAATTATTCAAAAGGTTATCACATATAGAGAAAAACTGAAAAACGAAAACCTGAACGGAACGCCTATATGCTGGAATGTTAATTTTCCAAATGCTTCCGATATTAAAGGTATTCATGTTGGCAGGCAGTCTTACAACGAAGTTTGGCACGATATTATTGTTAAAAGGGATGACTGGTTTAACTTGCCTTATTATTGGATTGCAGGTGAATTGCGCGATACCGATGCAGACCAAACAACAGATCTCTATGCTTTAGCGCGAAATTATGTTTCAATAGTTCCTGTGCGCATTGATTGGACGGCGCATGAGCAGATCGAAAGCATTAAAAAAGTGTTTGAAGAGAACTTATAAAATCTTTGAGTTTTTATAAATTCTCTAAAATAAACTTAATTGCGACGTGTTCACTCTTGGTCTTAAAATAAAAAATATACAAAGCGGTTTTTCTCTCTTTCAGATTTATAGTGTTTTTCCCCTTATGTAATGCGCCTTGCTGCACTATTTTACCTGATACATCATAGATAATATACTT
>JAISVE010000070.1 GCA_031271725.1 Bacteroidales bacterium | reverse complement strand
ACCCACTGCACGCCTTCTTCATGATTGGAAATTTGTTTTGCCGCATGCACCTTATCTTTGCCTTCTACACTATGAGTGAGGTCGGCAGTACTCAAGCCGATGCGTTCAACAAGTCCCTTTGCTATCAAGGAATATGAAGCACCATCTCTCATTTCTATAAGTTGATATTTTATAGATGAACTTCCGCAATTCAATACTAAAATTTTCATTATACTATCAGATTCTATTTATTAACTCCTGTTTTCAACCCTGACAACACCACTCACACCATCAATCCGTTTAAGCCATCCGATAAGGCGGGAGAGATGTTCGGTGTCGTAGATATAAAGCATTATAGTTCCGTCAAATTCTCCCTCGGCAGCAGTAATATTAAAAGTACGGATGTTCATATCTTTATCTTCGGAGATAACATCCATAATATCCTTAATCATTCCCTTCCTGTCAATGCCTGAAATATGCAAGCCTGTAAGGAAGGTTATCTTTTCATCTTTTTTCCACTTTGCCTTTATTATCCTGTCGCCGAACTGCAACATAAGGTTTATTGCACGCGGACAATTTGTGCGATGTACTTCAATTTCCTTATCAGGATGATAAATTCCGATAACGTCATCACCGGGAATTGCATTGCAGCAGGTGGAAATTTTGTAAGTGATTTTTTTCATTTCATTACCTAAAACAAGAGTTTCGGGACGTTGTTCAACCTGCGTTTGCACAGCATCTTTGAGTGATACGTCTTTGTTTGCGGAAGAACGGAAAAGTGAGGAAAACCAATTACCTTTTTTTTCATCTTTCTGCACAATAATATCCTTTATGTCTTTTTCGGAAATTTTACCCTGGGCAACTTCATAAAAAAGATTTATCTTGCTTGAAATATTAAGTGCTGTTTGGATTATTGCAAGATTTTTTGAGTTGAATGGAAAAGATAAATTTTCAAAAATATTACGTAATTTCATTTCGCCGTCATCATAATATTTGGAATATTCATCTTTAAGAAAATCTCTTATACGTGACTTTGCCCAGGATGATGCTACATATTCAAGCCATTTTTCGGTCGGCTTTTGATTTTTAGAATAAATAATCTCAACCTGGTCGCCGTTTTTCAATTTATGATTTATCGGAACAAGTGCGTGATTAACTTTTGCACCTATAGCGGAAAGTCCTATATCAGTATGTATATTAAATGCAAAGTCAAGCACCGTTGCATTTTTGGGCAAGGTTTTCAAATCGCCTTTCGGAGTATAAACGTAAATGCCTTCATCAAAAAAATTGCTGCGGAAATCAGATAAGAAATCAAAAGCATTGCTTGTATCTGCACGCGAAAGCATTTCGCGCACGCTTTCCAACCATCTGTCTAAGACGGAATTTTTTTGAATGATGCCACCGTTCTTGTATTCCCAATGTGCGGCAATACCACGTTCTGCAATTTCATCCATTCTTTTAGAACGGATTTGCACTTCAACCCATTTGCCCTCCTTACTCATTACCGTTGTATGCAAGGCTTCATAGCCGTTGTTTTTGGGAGTTGCAATCCAGTCCCTTCGCCGTTTATTATCGGGATAGGGTGTGTATAAATCATTAACTATCGAATAGCACAAATAGCAATCTGATTTTTCTTTATCTATCGGTGAATCGACAATAATTCTTATGGCAAAAAGATCATATACTTCTTCAAATGCGATACCTTTTTTTCTCATTTTTTTGAGAATGGAAGATACCGATTTTACACGCCCCGATATTGAAAATTTCAAAAATTTATTTTCAAGTCCTTCCCTTATAGGTTCGATAAAATCATTTATAAATTTGTTACGTTCCGCACTTGTTTCTCTAAGTTTATTATCAATCTCTTTGTATGTTTCCGGCTCAAGATATTTTAATGATAAATCTTCAAGTTCTGTTTTTATCATATATAGCCCGAGGCGGTATGCAAGCGGTGTGTAAATATTTCGTGTTTCGGAGGCAATTTTCAACTGTTTTTCGCCCTTCATGGAATCAAGCGTGCGCATGTTGTGCAGGCGGTCAGCAAGTTTAATAAGTATCACACGCACATCGTCAGATAAAGTGAGTAGAATCTTACGGAAATTTTCCACTTGCATTGAAGTATCTTCAGTCGCTTCAAATGCTCCGTCATCAATCTTTGTAAGCCCGTCAACAATGCGCGCAACCATTTGCCCGAACATATCCTCAATATCTTGGAGAGTGTAGTCCGTATCTTCAACAACGTCATGGATAAGGGCGCATATCACGGAAGTGGGACCGAGTCCTATATCGGCAACAACAATGCGTGCCACTTCGAGCGGATGATAGATATACGGCTCGCCGCTTTTGCGCCGCATATTAGCATGCGCTTTTACAGCCAAATTAAATGCTTTTTCAATCCTTTTTTTATCTTCCGGTTTAGGCTCCACACGAAAAGCACTGAGGATTGTTTCATATCGGCGTTGTATCTCTTGTTGTTCTAATTGCTCTTTTGTTTCCTTCTCTGCCATAACTTGTAAAGTTACGTATATTTTTCTATTTATTAAGTTACTATTTGTTAAATCTATGTAATTTTCAGTACCTTTGCAGACTTTTAACAAAACTACAACGGCACGCTTTTTGCAACATCCCGACTGACAAACACAAAGAATACTATGAACATATACTCAAAAATACTGAAATTCGTTTTTTGCTCAATACTTTTCACCATTTCAACCAACCTTAATGCACAACGCTATACCGCAACGGTTATTGACGCTAACAGCGGAAATAATTTAGAGTTTGTCAGCGTATCAATACTTAATTCCACAAGCAATCAATTGCTGCAAGGTGGCGTAACAGGTGCTGACGGCAGAATATCCATAGACAAGATTCCTTTCGGCATTCCCGTTAAAGCGCAGTTCAGTTTTATGGGTTACGAAACTTATATTTCGGAGCCCTTTATCCTTACGGCGGAAAATTCCAATAAACGCGGCGGAAGAATATTATTAAAGCAGGATGCCCAAATGTTGCAAACCGTAGAAATAGAGGGCGAGAAGCAAATGATAGAATACAAGTTAGATAAAAAAATAGTAAATGTTAGTTCGCAATTAGTGAGTGAAGGCGGCACTGCCGTAGATGTATTCAGCAATGTGCCCGGAGTTTCTGTTGATGAAGATGGCAATGTATCTATGAAAGGCAGCAGCAGCGTAACTTTGCTTATAGACGGGAAACCTGCGGTTCTTTCAGGAATGGGATTAGACCAGATTCCTGCTGCAAGCATAGAGAATATTGAACTTATATCCAATCCTTCTGCAAAATATAATCCTGAAGGCATGTCCGGAATTATCAACATAAAATTAAAACAGAGCAATAAAAAAGTTGGAGTTAGCGGTACCGTTAATGCGTCCACAGGTTTTGCCTTTAACAAAAATCCATTTGCAGGCTCCAATCTTGGTGCCAATCTTAATTTCGGCATAAATGAAAAATTTTCTCTGATTTTTGCAGTTAACGGAAATTTTCGCAAACGTAATTCATCAGGACGAAGCGATAACTATTCACATCTTGACACGCTTGGCAGAATGGAGTGGGAGCACAGTGAAGAGAATAGCGAAAATCAAGGTTTTGGCGGAAATGCACGTTTGGGTTTTGACTGGAAAATAAATAAAAAGCACTCGCTTCTTTTTTCTGTTAATGGCGGTTTGTGGAATATGCAAAGAGGTAATTCCAATCCTTCTGCAACCAATACATACAGTTTTATGGGGGAAGAAGATTTTTACTATAATCCTAAATATCCTGTTATGGATATTGCCGATACGGCAGAATGGCGTGGTGCTTCCTACACAAATTCTATCAGCAAAAGATTATGGACTAATGCGAATGCAACTTTGGCTTACAAGTGGGCAGGCAATAAGAAAGATGAGGAGCTTACTTTTGATGCTTCTTTCAATTATTCATTTCCGAACAGCAATACTGTAAGCGAGCGTGCAAGAGTAACGCCTGCGGTGCCTGTGCGTGATTCTACGGTATATTTGCAAACAAGCAAGGTTAAGGGCAACGGCATTGACTTTGACGGACAAATCAATTATGTTTATCCTATTAACGAGGATATGAAAATAGAAGTTGGCGAGCAGTCAAAGGTGCGCACTAATGCTTCGTATCAAGTGCAAAACATTACACAGGATTTAAGCGGATTGCAGGACTCTTTGCTCGATTTTGTATATCTTGAACAGAATCACGGTATCTATTTTAACTATATGGCAACATTTGGTAAATTCTCAATGCAGGCAGGTCTGCGTTACGAAATAGCCGCAATGAATGCCAATACTTCATCGGAAAGCCATGATACTTCATTTAATTATTTTTATCACCGCTTATATCCTGCATTGCATTTGTCTTACAAGATTTCAAAGATGCAGGAATTGCAGTTAAGTTATTCGCGCAGGGTAAACCGTCCGCGTCCATGGGATTTGAATCCATTTATTGATTACAGCAATTATCCTATCAGTATAAATTACGGCAATCCCGCGTTAAAACCGGAAGATGTGCATTCGTTGGAATTTAATTATTCGTTGTTTTTGCCTAAAGCGGGTTCTATTTTTGCTACCTTATATTATCGTCATACAAATGATGTTATACGCAGGTATATTTTTGAAGATGAAGAGGGCGTTCAGAACAACACTTCCATGAACTATAAATCTTCTGTGAATTTTGGTTTTGATCTTGCGTATGATGTTACTTTATGGAAGATTTGGCGATTAAGTTTGAGTGGAGGATTTTACAGAAACCTTGTTAATGGCGGCGGTGATGCTTATCTTAACAGTGAAGGTTACAGCTATAATGTACGTTGGAATAATACTCTTACCTTGCCTTTGCAATTTACAGTACAACTTTCCGCTTCTTACAGGGGACCTGAATACTGGGGGCAAACAAAGTTTGACGCGCGTTTTGTTTCTGATATTGCAATACGCAAGAGTTTCTTAAATAAAAAACTTACTGTTGGGTTGCGCCTTTCGGATATTTTCAACACAAGACAATTTAACCGTTTTATTACAGGCAGCAACTTTGAACAATACTCAATTCGTAAATCTGCGTCTTCACGTGCCCTGTATATAACTCTTCAATACAATATAAATGAGGCATTCCGTGAAAGGCAGCGCAAACGCTCATTTAATATCGAAGGGACTGCCGAAGGTGCAGGCAGCAGCGAAGGCGGCGGTATGTAGAGTTTGCATTTCTCTCGGCTTAATCGTACCTTTGCAAACTTTTTATGACAGCAAAAAATATACGAAACTTCTGTATTATCGCGCATATCGACCATGGCAAATCAACCCTTGCAGACCGTTTGCTCGAACATACGGGAACAGTAAGTGAACGCGACTTGCAAGCGCAGGTGCTTGATGATATGGACTTGGAGCGCGAACGCGGCATTACGATTAAGAGTCATGCAATCCAAATGCGTTACAAGGATTATACATTTAATCTTATCGACACTCCGGGACACGTGGATTTTTCTTATGAAGTATCGCGTTCCATTGCCGCTTGTGAAGGTGCGCTGCTTATAGTAGATGCCACGCAGGGTATTCAGGCTCAAACCATTTCAAACCTTTACCTCGCTCTTGAACACGACCTTGAAATAATTCCGGTGCTTAACAAAATGGATATGGATAGTGCCATGCCGGAAGAAGTGAAAGACCAGATTGTTGATCTTGTAGGTTGTGACAGGGATGATATTATTGCTGCAAGCGGACGCACGGGGCTTGGCATAGAGGAAATACTGGAAGCAATAATAGAGAAAATTCCTGCTCCGAAAGGCGATCCTGAAGCACCGTTGCAAGCACTTATTTTCGACTCTGTTTTCAATCCGTTTAGAGGTATAATTTCATACTTCCGTATTCTTAACGGTACTATTAGAAAAGGTGATCATGTAAAGTTTTTCCACACGGGAAAAGAATATAACGCAGACGAAATCGGTGTTCTCGGATTTAAGCCGCAGCCTGTGCAAATGCTTAGAGCGGGCGATGTGGGCTATATTATTTCAGGCATAAAAACGAGCAGTGAGGTAAAAGTCGGTGATACGATAACGCATGTAGAACGCCCGACAGATACGGCTATAGAAGGTTTTGAAAATGTAAAGCCGATGGTGTTTGCGGGTATCTACCCTGTAAGTCCTGACGACTATGAGGAGTTGCGTGCTTCAATAGAAAGATTGCAACTTAATGATGCCTCGCTTACCTTTGAGCCTGAAAGTTCAATGGCACTTGGCTTTGGCTTCCGTTGTGGCTTTTTGGGATTATTGCACATGGAAATAATACAGGAACGTTTGGAGCGCGAATTTAATATGGATGTTATTGCAACCGTGCCGAACGTGTCTTTCAAAGTAACCGACACAAAGGGCGTTGTAAAGGATATTCACAATCCGTCAGGAATGCCGGAGCCGAATTATATTTCGTTAATAGAAGAGCCGTATATAAGAGCGCAGATAATATCAAAAAGTGAATATGTGGGCTCTATTATGAAACTTTGCATAGATAAGCGCGGCATACTTAAAAATCAAATATACTTAACTTCCGACCGTGCCGAACTCACTTTTGAAATGCCTTTGAGCGAAATAGTTTTTGATTTTTATGACCGTCTGAAAAGTATTTCAAAGGGATATGCCTCGTTCGACTATTCGCCCGCAGGTTATCGTCCTTCAAAACTTGTAAAACTTGAAATTCTGCTTAACGGCGAAACGGTTGATGCTCTTTCGGCACTTATTTATGTTGATAATGCTTACGATTTCGGGCGAAAAATCTGTTTGAAATTAAAAGACCTTATACCGCGTCAGCAGTTCGACATAGCTATTCAGGCGGCTATCGGCGCAAAAATTATTGCCCGCGAAACCGTTAAGGCAGTGCGTAAAGACGTTACTGCAAAATGCTATGGCGGTGATATTACACGTAAGCGCAAACTCTTGGAAAAACAGAAAGA
>JAISVE010000013.1 GCA_031271725.1 Bacteroidales bacterium | reverse complement strand
TCAAGAATTTTTTATACGACAGACGGCATAACATCACCAATTGACACCAATAACCCGGCGGTTAAACGTTATACATCGGCTTTAAGCATATCAACAAACACAACAGTTAAAGCGGTTGCTTTCAGCAAGGGTTATGTTACTTTGGAAGATTCTGTTGCAACTGCTGTATATGCAATTAAAATAAGAAAAATTACATTGACTGCTCCTGCCGAGTCGCAACAATTTACCGGCAACAGCGTTAATGTCGGCTGGACTACGGAAAATTTTATTGCCGGTACTGATGGCAAATTCAAAGTGTCCGTAACAGGTCGTCCGGATGTTGTTACGACCGAAACATCATACATGATAACAAATCTTGTTACGGGAAGTTACAGTGTGACAGTTGCACTTACTGATATGAGCGGCAATTTGTTTTCTCCAAATGTTAGCGGCACTCGCAATTTTACTGTTGATTTACCGAATGTAGGAAGCCCTGTGATAAGCTCTGCGGGTGGCGAGTATAACGATTCTGCAGTTGTTCACATATCTTGCGAAACAGCGGGCGCAACAATTTTTGTATCGACCGGTGGAGTTTATACAGAGTATAGCGGACAGATTGTGCTTCGTAAAAGTGCTACTGTGGCTGCGTATGCGGTGAAAGCCGGAATGGATTCGAGTGCAGTTGTGAGCGAAACATATACGATAATTCCAACCCATGTTTACGATACTGTAAAAACTCCTGTGATAAGCCCTGTGGGTGGTAAATATAACGATTCTGTAGTTATTACTGTTACTTGCGAAACAGCGGGCGCAACAATTTTTGTATCGACCGGTGGAGCTTATACAGAGTATAGCGGACAGAGGGTGCTTCGCGAAAATGCTGTAGTTTCTGCGTATGCGATGAAAGAAGGAGAAATAAGTGAGTTTGCAAGTAGAAGATATACGATAATTCCAACTCCTGTTCGCGACACAGTAAAAACTCCTGTAATAAGCCCTGCGGGCGGCGAGTATAATGATTCCGCAGTTGTTAGCATATCTTGCGAAACAGCGGGCGCAACAATTTTTGTATCGACCGGTGGAGCTTATACAGAGTATAACGGAGAGATGGTGCTTCGCGAAAACACAGTTGTTAGCGCGTATGCAGTTAAAGCCGACATGGACACAAGTGCAGTTGCGAGTGAAACATATACAATAATACGTTTGGGTGTTTCCGATGAAACGCTTGTAGGTACAGGGGTTGCGGTAGATGTTTATCCTAATCCCACAAACGGAAAATTTAATGTAGTTGTGGCTGTACCTGCGCTAATAGAAATATTTTCGCAGAGCGGGGTTTGCGTAGAGAAAAAGCATGTTTCGGAAAAAGCAGAATTTGTGCTGGTGAGCAAAGGTTTGTATCTGTTGCGTGCAACGGACGCGAAAGGTAATGTTTCAACAAAAAAGATAATAGTGAAATAGGATGAAGAAAATTTACAGAATTAAAAATAGATACTTTTATGAATTGATGATGCTTGTTTTGGCAATATTTGTTTCTGTAAATTTTGGAACAGCATACGGAACCGAGCAGACACGCTCTTATTGGAGCTTTGATGACATTAATGGCACAGGTGGAAACGATGGTCTTTGGAGGGACGGTGCTGCCGGAACTCCTATCTTGTCTTATTTGGATTGGACACTGTCAGGTGCGTATAAAGGTGATAGATGTTTGCGCTTTGGCATAACAAGTCAGTCGGGAAGTGCCACAACGCCGGAATTAAATCTGTCCGGCAATGCCACGCTTAAATTCAAAGCAGGTGCATGGAATGATGACAATTACAAACTGACTATTTCCATATCAGGCGGCGGGACTTTATCCGAAACTTATGTCTATATGTATAACGGTACCGATTATTACAGCGGAACTAACAGTAATTGGGACGAGTATTCAATAGATATTATTGGGGGAACGCCGACAACAAAAATAACATTTGAAGGCAGTGCTAAAATGAATGCCAGATTTTTTTTGGACGAAGTGTCTATTGTAACTAATACAACAGAGCCGTCTATAAACGTATCACCGATATTTCTTAATTTTAAGCAGGACGAAAACACAATTTCAGAACCACAAGCAATAACTGTTTCAGGGACTTATCTTGCGGAAAGTATTTCTATGACCGTTAATGGTGATGATAAGGACTTCTTTACAATAGATACAGGTAATTATAATGCCTTAACAGGTGGTGTTATCGGTGTAACTTTTTCTCCCGATACCATACGTGAATATCATGCTTCAATAACTCTAAGCAGTGTAAATGCAAATACGAGAATAATTGAATTAAACGGACAGGGCGTTAATACATTTACTACACCTGATATTATTATTACTGCTGTTTCACCGGGCGGTGGCAATGCTCATGCTGCCTATAAGCAGGATTTTGTAGAAATTTTTAACACAACACAAGATGACATTTTGCTTGACGGAATTTATTTGCAGTATGTAAGACGTGACGGCTCAAGTGTTGCTCCTAATGATATTCTGTCTCTTACCGGAACTATAAAGGCACAGGGCTTTTACCTGATTGGGCTTGCAAATGGCGGTACCGGTGGTAATCTGCCGGCAGTAGATGCAGAAAATAATACAAATATGAGCAATTCTGACGGTAAAATATATCTGACAAAACAAGAGGGTGAAATGCTGCAGGCACTTTATCATAACAGCGAAACCATTGTAGATGTTGTTGCCTGGGGTGATGTTACTAATCCCGTTGGCATAAACACAACACCGCGCGCAAATGAAAATTATCAGGCAATGGTTCGTATTTATGAGGATGGTGCTTTCAGGTATCATAAAAACATAGTACTTGGCGATTTTAGCAACTTGTCTATGTCAGACGGAACATATATGCCGCGTAATTCCGGCTATGGTGTTGAAGTGGCAGTTGCTTTGCCGGATAGAATTGCAGATATATCTGTTTATCCGAACCCTGCAAGCAGTGTCATGCATGTCAAATCATCACAGGCAGTACATTCTTTATCTCTCTATAATGTAAACGGACAACTTGTAGCGCAGTGTTTCAATCAAAACAGTATTGATGTATCTAAATTAAAAACCGGTGTTTACTTTGTGAGAGTTCTTGTTGATGGTGGAATAAAATCCATAGCTGTCATTAAGGAATAATAGTTGTGAAGTGGTCTGTTCTCGCAGAATCTTACCGTACTTCCAACCATGAAACTTTTGTTACGAAAAGCATCGCAATAAAAACAGGAAAAGTCCAATACCACATTACAGGGCAGAATACAAAGAATAATGCTGTGTATGCGAAATAAAACAGTGTAGTCAGTATAATTTCCGAAAGCACATATTCTATTCCGCTTCTCAACATCTTATTGTTTTTTGAAAGATTTTTTGCGAGGGTTTCGGCTGTGAGTGTGGGAATAGCATGCAATACAAAACCGATTAAGGCAAGTGGAGATAATGCCACTGTTTTAAGCCAATTGCGGCGGCATGGCGGCTTGTAAGTGCTTTTTAATGCAAGCATTTTTTCGCTGTATTCTTTTAATTCTTTTTCGGGCATTGCATGCACACGTTCCATAAAAGCAAGGTCTTGCTGCAACTGTTTGCGAAAATCCTTTTGCGGCGGGTTTTCTATCTTGCGTGCAAAATCAATTGCTTCATAGTATTCCGGCGCAACATCAATATTGAGAATATGCTTGCCGATTTCTTTTTCCACATCACCTGCAAGAGATAAAAATGCGTGTTGAGGATTTTCTTTGTATTGTTCATAATAGTCAGCAAGCCGTATAGGTTTGCCGAAGGTAAGAATAATTCGTCCACGATAACCGTGATATTTCTCATAGTGATTTGCAACAGGAACTATCATAAAGTTATCGGGAAAATTCATTTTTTCCGCAGCCTGAAAAGCAATACGCGCAAAGCCCTTTTTTACCGTACCCATCCAGTGTCCTTCCTGATGCTGCCCTTCCGGAAACATACAGAGTGGGCGTTCTGCTTCTACAACTTTAACGGATTCACCGAAAACAGCATCGTTTTCCGCAAGATTATTTTTGCCATCCCTTATTCTGTAAATCGGCATTATGCGCAGGAAGTAGAGTATTGCGGCTATTTTCGGATTTTTGAATATGTCTGCACGTGCAAGATAAACGGGTACATGTCTGCG
>JAISVE010000005.1 GCA_031271725.1 Bacteroidales bacterium | reverse complement strand
TGCTCTAATTCTTCACTCTGTTCCGCCTGCTGTTCGTGTTGCGGCAGCTCCTTCTCCTTTTCCTCAATATCTTCTTTTTTCATAACTCTAATAATAACCTCTTATAAAAATTTATAATGAATCAAGTCAACTTTGATACCACTTTTAATATCGTGCGCAAATTTACGACAAATTGGCAGATAAATAAACTGCATACTTTTTTATATAAATAGTCAATGTAATATGGTGGTAACAGTACAATAATTAACGGCATTGTGAGTGCAAAAAAACAAATTTTACTAACTTTACAAATTTTTAATATATATCAGATACTATTGGCAAAATACTAAAACACTAAATACCTTATTTTATTTATTATGCAAATGAACGATCACTTCACAGGATTAACGACAGGATTAACCGATGCGCAAGTACTCGAAAGCCGCGCAAAACACGGAGAAAACATTTTAACTCCACCGAAAAAAGAGCCATTATGGAAACAGTTTTTAGAAAAATTTACCGATCCGATAATAATTATCTTATTGGTTGCATTAGGGCTGTCGATAGGCATAGCATGTTATGAATTTTTTTCCGGACATGGAACGGCAAAAGTATTTTTAGAGCCGGCAGGAATTTTGATAGCCGTCCTTTTAGCAACTGTTGTAGGATTTGGTTTTGAAGTAAGTGCGAATAAGAAATTTGATATTTTAAACAAAGTTAATGACGACACTTTTGTTAAAGTTATTCGCAACGGAAATATTTGTCAAATCACCAAAAAGGAAGTTGTTGTCGGCGATATTATTGTTTTGGAAACAGGTGAAGAAGTGCCTGCAGACGGTGAGTTGCTGGAAGCAATTTCTTTGCAGATTAACGAATCAACACTTACGGGCGAGCCTGTTATCAAAAAAACTATCAATCCCGCAGACTTTAACAAGGATGCTACTTATCCGTCAAATCATGCTATGAAAGGCACTACCGTTGCCGATGGGCATGGTGTTATGCAAGTATTGAAAGTTGGCGATGCTACTGAATACGGCAAAGTGTATGAAGGAGCGCAAATAGACAATAGCGTTGAAACGCCGCTCAACAAGCAATTAAACGGACTTGCAAATTTGATAACGAAAGCGAGTTACATTATAGCAGGTTTAATTATAGCCGGGCGTTTAATCGGTTATTTTGTTGAGGCAGGCGGCTTTCAGGTTATAGATTGGGTAAATTTCGGGAGCTATATTTTTAAGACAATTATGATTGCCGTAACACTTATAGTAGTTGCAGTTCCGGAAGGACTGCCGATGAGTGTAACCTTAAGTTTGGCATTAAGCATGAAACGGATGTTATCGACAAATAATCTTGTTCGTAAAATGCACGCTTGCGAAACAATGGGCGCGGCAAGTGTTATCTGTACCGATAAAACAGGTACTCTTACGCAAAATCAAATGAAGATTTACGAAACAAAATTTTATGGCAGCGATGGTATAAAAGAGAATGCTTCATCTTTGACGGAAGAGAGCATTGCAGACTTGATAAAAGAAGGTATTGCAGTAAACTCAACAGCCTATCTGGATTATTCCGATACATCTAAAATAAGAGCCTTGGGCAATCCTACGGAAGGCGCGTTGCTGTTGTGGTTGCGCGATAACGGTGTAAATTATCTGTCTTTGCGTGAAAGTGCGGAAATTGTCGAACAACTTACATTTTCTACCGAGCGCAAATACATGGCAACAATTGTGAAATCGCCGTTGCAAAATAAAAAAGTGCTGTATGTAAAAGGTGCTCCGGAAATAATTTTGGATTTATGCAAAACAGTTCCTGTAGCGAAAGAAGACATCTTAAAACAACTGCTCGAATATCAAAACAAGGCAATGCGCACTTTGGGTTTTGCGTATCAAATTATTGACGACAATGATGCAAGCGTATTTATTCACGAAGGAAAATTACAGAACACAAATCTTTCGTTTATCGGCATTGCTGCAATTTCCGACCCGCTTCGCAGTGATGTTCCGGATGCTGTCAAGAGTTGCATAGACGCGGGAATAGGTGTTAAAATCGTAACGGGCGATACTCCCGGAACGGCGAAGGAAATCGGTCGTCAAATCGGTTTGTGGAATGTAAACGAGCCTGAAGAAAATCACATGACCGGCGTAGAATTTGCTGCAACAGATGATAAAACTTTATTGGAGCGTATCCTGAATCTGAAAATTCTCTCCCGCGCCCGACCTATGGATAAACAGCGTTTGGTGCAATTGCTGCAACAGAAAGATCAGGTGGTTGCCGTAACGGGCGATGGCACAAATGATGCGCCCGCACTGAATGCGGCACAAGTGGGACTTTCGATGGGTGACGGTACTTCGGTGGCAAAGGAAGCGAGCGACATCACTATTATTGATAACTCCTTTAGCAGCATTTCACGCGCTGTAATGTGGGGACGTTCGTTGTATCAAAATATTCAACGGTTTATTCTTTTTCAGCTGACAATAAATGTTGCCGCATGTATTATAGTTTTGGCAGGAGCATTTCTCGGTACGGAATCACCTTTAACCGTAACACAAATGCTTTGGATAAATTTAATTATGGATACTTTTGCTGCTTTGGCATTGGCTTCCCTGCCCCCAAATCACAAAGTGATGCATGACAAACCACGCAAAACTTCCGACTTCATTATAAATAAATCCATGTGGAAAAGCATTTTAAGTGTCGGCATTTTCTTTGTTATCCTGCTTTTCGGATTGATGCAATATTTCAAACAAGCCGATATTACTACCTTGAGAGATTTCAGTATAGTAGAATTCGGAAAGAACTTCTTTAATTTTGAAGCAGGCAACGGATTATCGGCTTATGAGTTGTCATTGTTCTTTACAATTTTTGTGATGTTGCAATTTTGGAACATGTTCAATGCAAAAGCATTTATGACAGGCAAATCAGCCTTTGCAGATATGAAGAAAAGTAAAGGATTTTTGCTGATAGCAACAGTTATTCTCGTTGGGCAATGGTTTATTGTTACTGCCGGTGGAGAGATGTTCAACGTTGTGCCGTTAAAACTTTTCGATTGGGCAATATGTATAGGAGTTAGCTCATTGGTATTATGGGTAGCAGAGTTGGGGAAGTTGTTATTTATACGTAACTTTACTGAAAGGTTATAGAAAGTACTGTAATATGAATAAAAAAGTACTGTTTGTTTTAATATTCTTTTTCGTTAATCCTATTTTTGCGCAGACAGAGCGTGAGCAGGAAATACAGAGAAAGTCGGCAAGAGATCAACTTTCTCAGCGTGGGGAGGTATATTTTTCATTCAAAGTTAAAGATAGAGATGTTTTGAATAAACTGTCCCGTATTATTTCTATAGATAAAATAGATACTATGGGCAAGGCATTTGCTTATGCTAATAGAAAGGGTTTTGACGAATTTCTGAAATTTTTGATAGAACCAAGTGTTTTAACGCCCCCATCTATGCTTGAAGAACACACTATGTTAGATGTTCAAAGTTATAGAACAAAGGCGGCTAACTCTAAAGAGAATTTCTGGAACACTTATCCCTCTTATGAAACTTATATTGCAATGATGAGTGACTTTCAAAGTAATTTCCCCTTTTTATGTGAGGTTGTAGAAATAGGCACTACTGTTCAAAATAGAAAGTTGCTCGCCTGCAAAATTACGAGTAATGATAGTGTGAGTGAAGCGGGTAACGGCAGCAAGGCGGATGGCAGGAAAGTGAAGATTTTTTACAGTTCAACAATGCATGGTGACGAAACAACCGGTTATGTTTTAATGTTACGTCTTATTGATTATCTTCTTAACAATTATGCAGAGGATGCACGCATAAAAAATATTTTAGATAATGCCGAAATTTGGATTTGTCCGAACGCTAATCCTGACGGCACTTATAGAACAGGTAATGGCAACGTAACAGGTGCAACAAGATATAATACGAATAGTGTGGACTTAAACCGCAATTACAAAGACGACCTTTATGGCGACCATCCTGACGGTGAGAGATGGCAGCTCGAAACGCGTGCCTTTATGGCTTTTCAAGCAGAACAGAAATTTCATTTGGCTATGAATATACACGGTGGTGCAGAGGTTTGCAATTATCCCTGGGATAATAAATACACTCTTACCGCCGATGATGATTGGTGGAAATTTGTTTGTAAGGAATATGTGGATACGGCTCGTATTTACAGGTCATCTTATATGAAAGATGTAACAAACAGTGGAATTACAAATGGTGCGGATTGGTATGTTATTACGGGCTCGCGGCAGGATTATGCAAATTATTATAATAGATGCAGGGAGTTTACCTTGGAGATAAGCACGATCAAGACTCTCTCTGCCTCAAATTTGCCGAATTATTGGAACTATAATTACCGTTCGTTTTTGAATTTTATGGAACAGGGTTTATATGGTATTCACGGAAGAGTAGCGGATCTTGAAACGGGTTTTCCCCTGCAATGCGAGGTTAGGATAGAAGGGCACGATGATGCAAGTTCGTATATCTATTCAGATTCAAACAGCGGTTATTATGCCCGCCCGATAAAAGGTGGTGTTTATACAGTTTCATACACCGCAGATGGTTACGAAACGGAAACAAGGGAGATTACTATTAGCGATCGGCAAAGAGTTGTTGAGGATATTGAGTTGAAGCGCAAAACAGTGGATATGGCTTCTTTGGCGGGTATCTCTTGCCGTACTGTGAGAGTTTACCCTAATCCGGCAAAAGATATTATAAACATTGAGGCAGAATCAACAATTAAGAAAGTAGAAATTACAGATATGTTCGGCAAGCGAGTATTTTCGCAATTTTTTTTGGTACAGGAGGCACAGGATAAAGTTAGCATTAAGACCGATTTTATAAAATCAGGTATGTACTTAATAAGACTGCATTTTGATAATGGTTATTCAAGTTCAAAGGTTGTAATTTTATAAAATACAAGTATGTTGCTTATTAAAAATATAAAAGGACTTTTGTCCGTATTACCCGAAAAAATTCGCTTTGTTGCAGGCGCAGATATGGCGCGCATGCAGGTAATAGAGAACGCTTATCTGATTGTTGATAACGGATTGATTGTTGATTTTGGCGAGATGTCGGCACTGCCTAAAAAAGTTTCGGTTTTGTCGGATATGCTTGAAGAAACAACCGAAATCATTGATGCTACAGGCAAATATGTATTGCCTGCCTTCTGCGATTCCCACACTCATATTGTTTACGTGGGCAGCAGGGAAACGGAATTTGTCGATAAGATAAAAGGACTCTCTTACGAAGAAATATACAAGCGTGGAGGCGGTATTCTTAACTCAGCCGAACGCTTGAGAAATACAGGCGAAAACGAACTTTTTGAAAGCGCGATGCAGCGGCTCA
>JAISVE010000125.1 GCA_031271725.1 Bacteroidales bacterium | reverse complement strand
CACCGATACAAATGATTTGGGCAACTCCTATTCGGTGTCCGGAATAGGAATGGCAAAAGCGCAGCAAATCGCTTATCGTAATCTTACAACTTATTTAAGTCCGAGTTCAACATATTATGATGCCTGTATAGGCTCCTTGCTTGCCACAGAGGATTTATATGGAAATCCCTCAATCGAATATACCGCTGTTGAACAAGCTTGGTATGCAGTGGGCGTAACAAACGGTGCTTCGGAAATTATCAATTGCAAAGACAGCCGTGTAGAAAATTTCAATAAACTCAATGCAAAAACCAATAACACTTATGGAGATGGTAGTTTTACAGGCAATAACGGCATTGTATGGAATTATGTTCATTGTTCCGATGCGAGCGGAAGTGCAAACTATCCGATAAACGGCAAGTCATTATTGCTTCGCAGTACAAATGACGGCAGCAAATTATTTTCCAACGCTATTGAAGGAGGCATAAAAAACTTTTCAGTGAAATTCCGCAAAGCCTTTAAGAGTCCTGCCAAGCGACAGCTTGAATTGTATATAAACGGTGAGTTAAAAGGGGCTTCGCAAATGATAGGAAATTCAAGTGATGAAGACCCCGCTATCTATTGTTTTGAAGTTGAGAATATCAATGTTTCGGGTAGTTTTATAATGGAAATTCGTCTTGCAAGCACTACCACTAATAATGCGCAAATTGCGATTGATGATATTTGCTGGTGTCCCTATGATGCGTCCGGCGATGCAAGTTTGAAAAGCATTGAACTTTCTGCAGGTGTTTTGCAGCCTGAATTTAATTCGGATACAACAGACTATTCGGTAAATGTGGAAAATAATATTGTGGATATTTCCGTTACCGGAACGCTTGCAAGTTCAAGCGCAACGCTTATCGGGAATGTTACGAATAAAGAATTGAATGTGGGCAGCAACATTGTGAATATTCTTGTTACTGCTCAAAATGGAGTAACGCAAAAGAATTATACTGTGAATGTAATTCGTGCTCCTATAGTTGTGTCTAATGACCTTGCGCCGATAACATCAGACAAAAAAGCAATGGCTCTGCGTGCCTATCCGAATCCTGCGGGAGAAGAAATAACTTTGCAACCAACTGTTGCCGGAAGCGATATTTATATTTACAATTCTCTCGGTTTGCGTGTTGCCTGCCATAAGGCAAGTGCAGAACAAAGCAGGATTGACATACGGAACTTGCCCGCAGGCATTTATTTAATCAAACTTGACGGTGAAACTGTGAAAGTAATTAAGAGGTAGGTCTTAAAGAGTAACAACTAATTTTTCAACTTTCGCAAGATTCTCTTCGAGAGTACCGTTCACTTCAACAGGAAAGTAAAGTCCTTTGCTTTTGTAAAAATCCATAACGGGAGCAGTTTTGTCTTCGTACTCCTTAAATCTTGCGCGAATAACTTCCTCAGTGTCGTCAGGGCGGTTTTGGATTTCGGCACGTCTTAACAAACGTCTGATAAGTTCGTCTTGCTCTACCTCCAAGCCCACAACACCTGAAAGTTGCAAGGACTCCTGCTCAAAGATATTTTGCAGCACTTCGCACTGTTTTAATGTGCGAGGGTAGCCGTCAAAAAGAATGCCTTTTGCTGTTTTGTTTTTGCTTACAAATTCGGCAATCATTTTGCCTACAATTTCATCGGAAACAAGATTTCCTGCTGCAATTATCTCGCGCACTTCCTTGCCGAGCGGGGTTTCGTCTGCCATTTCCTTACGCAGCAAGTCACCGGTAGAAACATGGGCAAGACCGAATTTTTTCACAAGATTTTCCGATTGTGTGCCTTTGCCCGCGCCGGGCGCACCGAAAATGATTAAATTAAGCATAAATTATACGTGTTGATATACTATAGGCAGGTTGCGAACATAGCCATTAAGATCTAATCCGTAACCTATAATAAATTCATTTGAAATTTCTTTGCCGATATAGTGAATTTCATAATCCTTTTGGAATTTTTTGGGTTTGAAAAACATTGTGCATACCCTTACGGATGCAGGATTTTTTTCGTTTATTATATTCAAAAGTTGGTTGATGGTAATACCGGTATCAATAATATCCTCCAGAATAACAACATGTTGTCCTTCTAAATCTTCGTTTATACCTATCAGTTCCTTAACCGAGCCTGTGGTTTTCTTTCCGTTATAAGATGCCATTTTAACAAAAGAAACTCTGCAAGAGCTTTTAATACGTTTTAGAAGATCGGAAGCAAACATAAATGATCCGTTAAGCACAACAAGAAAAATGGGGTCTTTTTCAGCGTAATCCCGGTTTATCTGTTCGGCTAATGCCTCAATAATATTGCTTAATGCTTGTTGGTCGAGAAAGGGCTTGAATTCTTCACCTTGAACGACTATATTGTCTTTGCCCTGTACTGTAATATTCTGTTCCATATAACTTCTGTTTATATGGCATGCAAAGTTAGGAAAATTTTAATAAAATGTGTTGCTTCTCAATTGCAAGTTTATGCAAATAAAGTGTAAGATTTCGGTAATATTGGCATATTTTGAGGAAAGATAAGTTTTAGTATATATTATATTTGTTTTCAGCGTATTAAGCATTGTTAATGTTATGGCAGGAGAAAATCATTGAAATTTCGGTAAATTCCATACTTTATATAGGAGTTAAAACAGGGTGAATAATCGTAAATTCGCAGCGCAAAAAAATTAGCGCAATTCTACGTGCCGTATTGATGTTTAACACATGTGCCACATGCGCAAAAGTTTTGAAATATGAAGAAAAATTTTGTACTATTGTTCCAATTCCTTTTAAGTGCAGCCCTGTTAACTCTTGGGGCAATTTCTCAAGCACAACAAGTAAAAGTAACTTATGATAATGCAGGAAGTTGGACTGTGACAATTCCTGCTGCAGCAACAAGTGTGACAGGTCAGGCATGGGGTGGAGGCGGCTCCGGTGGCTCATCTTACAATTCTTGCGGTAATGTAGCGGTAGCAGGTGGTGGTGGTGGTGGTGGATATACAGTAAGAAATTTTGGTGTCGGTGGTGGCTCAATGGCAGTAACTGTCGGCTCCGGTGCCGGTACGGCTGCAAGAAACAGTGCCGGTACAGCAGGTGCTGCGAGTAAGTTTACTTACAATGGAATTACAGCAACAGCAAATGGCGGTAGTGGTGGAGGAAGGGCATATCTTGCGTGTGCGATAGATATTTTTAGTTCAAAAATTCCGTCAGGTGGCGGTGGTAACGGTGGTGGTGGTTCAACAGGAGATCAAAATTTAACAGGTAATAGAGGTGGTAATGGAGATCAGGGTGGGTACGGAGGTGGTTCGCCTAACGGTGGAAGCAATACAAGCAATATATCTACACAAGGGGATGGCTATTCGGGAAATTTTCCCGGTGGTGGTGGCTCCGGTGCATATAGAGGTGGTGGGTCAGGTATTGGAGATGCGTATGGTGGTGCAGGCGCGGGTGGTCGTGTAATAATATCTTTCGATTACCCGGTTGCAACTCCTGAAATAGAGGGTGAAAGTGTAGTTTGCCAAGGTGGTAATGTTACCCTCTCGGTAAAAAATCCGATTACTACAGACGGTGTTAGAACATACACATATCAATGGCGTAGGAATGGTGTAGATATAGAAGGTGCAATCGGCACTTCTTATACTATCAATAACGCAACAACGAATGATGAGGGCAATTATACCGTAGTTGCAATTTATACATGTAATCTTAGTGCTTTTAGTGGAGCAACAGGAATAGAGGGAGATGGCGTAAGCAGTCCGTCTGCCGGCATTACTATTGTGTTAGGTCCGTTTTACACTGCAGAAATAGCAAGTGAAGGACCGGGCACGGCATGGTTTTATAATCCGGGTAACCCTGAAGATAAAAGGACAAATATTGAGCGGTTATGCGGAAGCACAGTATATCCGAAAGTTGATGCGTCTGCTTTTGGTGTGGACTTCCACTTTGTTGGATTTTATACAAGTGAAGGCGTATTTCTTTCAGAAGATCCTGACTATACATTTGTATTGAGCAAGAACGAAAATATTGTGGCCCGATTTGATACCAATACCCACAACGTGCAATTTCTTGCAGTAAGGGAAGACGGCACACCTGCTCCCGAACTTGGCTACACAACAGGCAGCGGCACGTACAAGCATTTCCACGCTGTAACAGGCACGGCAACAGCAGAAGAACATTGCGAATTTGCAGGTTGGCGTGATGCCTTTACAAAAGAGCCCGTGTCGGCAGAAATTGCAAGTTTGCAGGGTGACATCACATACGAAGCGGTATTTAAGGAAATAACCCATAATGTTACAACATCTGTTGCCGAAGTAAAAGGAGGTACAACAACAGGCGATAACACATATAGCCAATTTGTAATAACAGAACAGGCAAAAGTAGAAGCATTTGCCGATTACGGATTTACGTTCGAAGGTTGGGAAATGTTTATAGATGGTACACCGCAAGGCAGCATAATTACCGATAATCCCTATATGTTTTTAGAAAACGAACGCATTGAAAACAGCTATCATTTTACTGCAATTTTTGATACAAGCGTTTACACTGTAGCCGTATCGGGTGCAAACGGCATAACTACCGGTAGCGGTAATTATCTACACAATAGAACAGCAACTTTAACCGCAACAGCAGATGAGGGTTATCATTTTGTTGAATGGCAATCAAACGGAGTGCAACTCGGAACAGAGCCGACACTAATATTTAATGTTTTGCAAGACACAGCCATAAATGCAGTGTTTGAAATAAACACTTATCCTGTTAGCGTAACAATGCAGGGTAATGGTGAATATGCAGCAGAAGCAAGCCCCGCAGGTACTTATGAGCATTTTTCCGAATTTAACTTAAAAGCAATTCCGCAGCCTAAAAACGAATTTCGTTTTTGGATTGTAAACGGGGATACAATATCAACCGACCAGGACAAAACAATTACTATTGATGGTGAGAAAATAATAGTTGGTGTTTTCACGCCAACCCGTAAAAGGGTAACAGTAACCGCTGAGCCGGATAATTACGGTATTGTTAGCGGAGCAGGTCTTTACGAGCATGGTAAAAGTGTTGAGATAAGTGCAACGGCGTTTTACGGTTT